>CAZOQL010000027.1:0-22819 GCA_964582005.1 uncultured Flavobacteriaceae bacterium
TAGTTCATAGTCTGTATTTATTAAAATCGTTCTTTAATCCAATCTCTAATAATCTGCATTGCTTCTGGTGAAAAAGTTTCTTCAATTGTTGCATATTCATCAAATGCACCAGTTTTACAAGTTTGGAATAAATGGTTTAAATTAGGCAATTCAATAGTGGTAACATCTTTAGAGTTTACAAGTGCTTTTTTGATACCATTTAGGTTTAATTCGGGTAATACCTGAAAGTCTTTTTCGCCATTTAAAGCTAATACAGGGCAAGTTACTTTATTTAAAAATTGTGTAGGATCTGTTTTAATAAAATAAGCAAACCAAGGTGCTGTTATCGTGTTAACTTGTTGTTTAATGGCATTATCGGTTAACGATTCTGTGATACTTTTTGGTCCCTTTTTTCTAACTTCTTGAAGATATGAAGTTATTTTTTCTTTTAAAATAGTAATATCCTTTTCCGTTTTAATTAAGGAATAAATATGGATAGACATTTTTTCATTTGCATCTATGTGTTCTTGTGATACATCTGATAATTCTAATGCTTTTTTGGATTGTGAAAGCAATACTTTAGCACCATCAACGCCTGGTCCAGCCAAAGAAACTATAAACGCAATATCTTTATTTTTTGCTGCAACCATTGGTGCAATAAAACCGCCTTCGCTATGCCCAATTAAGCCTATTTTTTTAGTGTCAATATCCGTTCTAGTTTGTAAAAATGCTACTGCAGCTTTTACATCGGTTGCAAAATCTGCCGATGTTGCATCTTTAAAAACGCCTTCACTTTTTGCAACACCTCTATCATCGTAACGTAAAACGGCAATACCATTGGTAGTTAAATAATCTGCCAAGACTAAAAACGGTCGGTGATTTAAGATTTCTTCATTCCTGTTTTGTGGACCAGAACCTGAAATTAAGATTACTACTGGTGGATTTTTAATTCCTTTTGGCAAGGTTAAAGTCCCAGCCAATTTAATGTTATTTGCCTGTTTGTTTACAAAAGAAACTTCTTCACTTATATAGTTGTATGGTTTTTTAGGATCTTGCGGTCTTACTTTTGGTTTGGTAGCTTTAATTTCTCTTTTAGATAAGTGTAATTTTAAATTCATACCTGCTTGCTTAAAAACACCTTGTATTTCAGTACCTTTTAAAACACCTTTATAATTTGCTCCCATACTTTTCATAGAAATAAAGATACTATCCTCTTTAACAATAGTTTTGTCAGTCGGTATGGCAAAAGCTTTTTGATCTGGACTATCCATTGTGGTTTGGTATGTGCCGTTTGTTTCCGTAACATGAAAAGTAATTCTTAGTTTATTGCCTTGTACATCAAGTTCTCCATGCCAATCACCTGCAATTTCTTGCGAAAACAGATTGGTTGCAAAACAGAACATGGCAAGAACTAAGGTTATTATTAAACGTATCATAATTTGAAATTTTTGTATTTATACATACAAAGGTACGTTGTATAGTACGCTTTATTTTTAAAAATAGTACGAATGGTTTATAGTAAACTTAAATGGCAATTACTACTTATCTTTTGGAAAAACCACAAAACTCAACCCAATAGTGAAACGTAAACCACCAATTTGAGCAGTTGTTTTTTCTTGAGAGTTAATAGTATAATTATATAAATAGATTGGCAAGCCCAAACCAGCTGTTACTTTAAATTTTTTATGGTAGATATAATTATATGCCAAATTAGAAACAATAGAATTATTTGTAACAGATGTGTTTGTATTTGCGTACTGCAACAAATTTAAATCCAGCTTTGTTTTTAACGATACATAAGAGTTGCTATTAATGACTTGCCAAAATTTCAAATTTCTTGGAAAGAATAATTTGACACCTCGTTTTTTATTTTGATATTTGAATTGCAAAATTGGTAAAACATTAAAATCTTCGCCAATTTTACTGGTATAAACACCTATTCCATAAGAAAAATTTGATGTTTTTGATTTACTGATAAAACTAAAACTTCTATAATAATTAGTTTTACTTAAAGTAGATTTTTTAAAATCATCTACCAATGTATAGGTTATAAAATTGGTTAAGTGCCATTGCTTTTTCAACTTATTTTTCATGCCAAATGCAAAACTTACAATTTCATAATTTGGGATACTTGGTAGTAAAGTAGTTGTATTATTTACTTGAGTATCTCTATTAAAATTTTCATAAGAAACATAATAAAACAGCTCACTTTTTTTACTTATGGAATGTCCATAAGTTAATGCGAAATCCATCTTTTTTAAAGAAGATGTATAAACGCCTTCATTATAATTACTATTGGTATGGTAACTATAGTTGATGTTAATAAGGTCGGTTTCCGATTGAGAAAATAGTGTATATGTTGCCAAAAGAAGTATTGAAAATAATTTTTTCATAGGTTTAGCTAAAGTAGTTATTAATTAGTAGTATATTTAAGTTTTAAAAATTTTATCATGAAAAAATATATTTTATTACTGAGCATTAGTTTATTATCTATTTTAAATTTTAATGCCCTAACTATGGGTTTAAATAATACGCTTACAGATGCCGAAGTTATTGGGACTTGGACTCTTTCTGTAGATTGGGATTGTAATGGCTCTACAAATCCTGGTGACATTACTTTTATTGCAGATTACACTTTTACCTCAACTGGCGGTTATTCGGGAACTTGGGTTTCAACAGGAAGTGCGATTACTTGGACACATAATTCAGGTGCTCATGCTGTTTATACAGGAACAATTAATGGGAATGAAATAACAGGTAGTATTGCTACGGATAATGACCCTAATGCAGGATGTTTTAATGCAAATAAAGATACAACAAGCAATAAAGATTTTGAAATTTTCAATTTTCAATTTTACCCTAACCCAATTGTTAATGAAATAAACCTTAGCGCAAATAAAAATATAGATAATATACAAATAACATCTGTTTTAGGAAAAATAGTTATAGATATTAATTTTGTGCAACCTAACCCACGAATTGATTTATCGAACTTAAATTCAGGTATTTATTTAATGACAGTTAGTATTGCTAATAAAAAAAACACGTTTAAAATTATAAAACAATAGCATTACATTTTCAAATATGCCATAAATTCTTTTCTAGGTATTTCAATTGCACCCAAACTAGCTAAATGGTCATTATAAACTTGGCAATCTATCAATGTGTAATTTTCTTTTTTGAGTTTTTCAACTAGTTTAATAAAGGCAAACTTAGAGGCGTTACTTACCAAGCTAAACATACTTTCTCCACAAAAAACAGTACCTAAATCAATACCGTATAAACCGCCAACCAATTTGTTGTTTTTCCAAACTTCCATTGATTTTGCAATACCTAATTTGTGTAATTTAATGTATGCTTGTTCCATTTCATTAGTAATCCAAGTGCCGCCTTGATTTTGACGATACGCATTTTTACAATGTGAAATTACTTTTTCAAAATGTTGATTAAACGTAATTTTAAAAATTTCTTTTCTACAAATCTGACGTATGCTTTTTGATACTTTTAATGCATCTGGAAACAAAACCATTCTATCTTTTGGTGCATACCAAATAATAGGTTCACCTTCATTAAACCAAGGAAAAATACCACTTTTGTATGCTAGTAGTAATCGTTCTACGGATAAATCACCACCAATAGCTAATAAACCGTCTTTATTAGCAAGGTTTACGTCTGGAAAAAGAAGCTCTTTAGTAAGGATTTTCATTAATAAGAGTATTATATTACCTATCCATCATCGCTATACCGAATACTTTTTCTATTACCACGTTGTCGTTTTTTCTTTTGGTTAAAACGATAAGTAAAATTTAATCTAATGACACGTTCACGCCATTGAAATTCGCTATATATAGTAGAAAAATTAGCAATAGATGTTGTTGAACGTCTTTTTCGTGTATTAAATAAATCACTTACATTAAGCGATAATGTAGCACTCTCCTTAAACAAGTCTTTAGATAAAGCTAAATTAACACTACTAATTCCTTTTATAGTACTTTGAAAATTTTCATTTGGTCCACGATAATTGAACGTTGTTTGCCAATCTATTTTTAGGGGTAATTTTACACGAGATGTAAACCGAGTATTCCAACTGTTATTATTCGAATTTGATACTATGTTATTTCCATCTCTAGCCATATTAAAAAAGTTGAAACTACCATTAAGTCTTAGCCACTTTAAAGCCCTATAATCTAAAGAAAATTCCCATCCAAAACGATCTTCGGATGCTATATTTCTTGGAATCATACGTATGATTGGTACGCCTTCACTGGTTTGGTCTCCTGTATCTTCTCGGATAAACTGAAAAACATTGGTTGTGTAATTATAATATAGCGAAGTGTTGAATGTGATTTTTCTCCATTTTTTTAAATAACCTAAATCAACAGCATTACTATATGCAGGGTTTAAATCTGGGTTTCCTTGAAAGACATTTGTTTCGCTCGCTCTTGATAAAAACGGATTTAAAAAATAGGAGCGTGGTCTTCTAATTCTTCTATTATAACCCAAGGTAAGATCTTCGCCTTCTTTAATTTCATAAGCAAGGTTTAATGTAGGAAACCATTTGGTATATTTTTTAGGATTTACAATACCTAAACTTGTAATTTCAATATCTGTTATTTCGGCACGCAGACCAAATAAGGCAGAAAATTTACCGAATTTATTTCCATATTGAGTATAAAAAGCAGTTGTTTTCTCGGTAAATTTAAAAATATTTGAAACGTTTGTATTTCGAATAAATTCACCTGTAATTTGCTCTTCATAAAGAGCGTAATCTGTTTCCATTTGATTATTAGTCATTTTAAAACCAGCTTCAAATTGTGCATTTTTTCCAATAGGTAAAACATAGTCACTTTGTACCATATAATTTTTAGTATCTTCTAAAGTATTTATTTTTTCTTGTAAAGCAATACTTGGGTTAGGAGAAAATTCTTTACCAATAATAGTAGCATATTCATCATCATTACTTGTGTCGTATTTATAATCTAAGGTTAACTTATGTCCACTTCCTTTAAATTTTTGTGTAAAGTTGAAATTATATTCCACACCTTCATCTAGTCGATTTTCCAATTCATTTCTAGTGGAATATCCTATTTCATTTAAGGATTGATCTTGTAGTTGTAATTTAATCGCTGTATCGGTAAAACGATCGGAATTAGCATAAGAAACACTTCCTGTAACAGATGATTTATCTGTTATGCTATACGTCATTCCAAAACGCGTGTTGAAATTTTTTCTATTTCTATCGTAATTTCTGTCTTCCCTTGAAAAAGGCAAGGTTAAATTACCAATATACTCATTTTCAAAAAAAGCATTACCAGGTGTTTTACCATCACTAAAACCTATGGTATTAAAAACGTTTATTTTTTTATGACGCCAATTAAAATTACTTGAGATTCCGTATCCAGTTGGATTTTTAACACTTCCTGTAAGTGAGCCATTCAAACCTTGTGCTTTTCCTTTTCTTAAAATAATATTAATGATGCCTGCGGTTCCTTCGGCATCATAACGTGCCGATGGTGATGTAACTACTTCTATTTTTTTAATAGCTTCGGCAGGTAATTGCCTTAAAGCTTCCGAAGCACTAAAATTAGATAGCTTCCCGTTAATTAATATGCGTACATTATCATTACCACGTAAACTTACGGTTCCTTCAACATCAACAGTTACAGATGGCACATTATCTAACACATCTATAGCATTTCCGCCTTTTACGGTCATATCTTTACCAACATTGTATATTTTTTTATCTAAGCGAATTTCTACGGTACTTTTTTCTGCAATTAGTTCTATTTCGTTTAAAGATTCAGCATTTTCTTTTAATACAATAGCACCTAAATTGGTGTTTTTTGTAAAGGTTTTCACACCTAAATCTTTGGTTTCGTAGGAAATAAATTCTACCAAAATACGGTACGTTCCTTTTTTAATTTGGATGTTAAATTTTCCTTTTATATCGGTAATTCCACCTGTTACTGCTGAATTGTCAGTTGGTTTTAGTACGATAGTTGCGTATTCTAACTTTTGATTGGAATTAGCTTCTATAACGACTCCAGTTATGTTTATTTTTTGTGCATAAGAAATAGTGAAAAAATTTAATAATAACAAAAAAAATATTCCTGTTTTTAAGTTTTTCATAGGTTTTGTTTAATTTTGGTATTTTCAAAAGTAGTTAAATTAATATAAAAAAAGACACTAATCAAATTTTGATGAGTGTCTTTAGTCTTATTTATACCAGTTCTTATTAACTCAGGTTATTAAAGATCTCTACGGTTATCGCTTGAGTTGGTATCAATTAATTTATTATAAGGATCAACACCAACTTCTTTGGGTTTTTTGTCTACAATAATGCTTAATTTATTATTAATTTGTGTGAATTTATGTTTTTTAAGATATAAGATAGTTTCTTTCTTTTTGCCATCTATTTCTTCTTCGCCAAAAACAGCAACATCAATATAATCGGCTAGAGGAACGGAGTACATTGGTTTTTTCATTTTTTCGGTTTTATATGAAATAGAATCTATTTTATTATCCGAGTAGTATTTTTTCCCTTTTTCGTTGTTTCTATATTTACTTACATTAAATTCAAAATCTACTTGGTATTTACCATTGTCTAATTTTTTAAAGTCGGCTTTTACAATTCTGTTTTTATACAAGGTTATGGTTTCAAACATATCTTTTATAACATATTGTAAAGAGTCTGGCGTAGTTTTTTTGATATAGTCTACCATTTCAATAGATGTAGTATATGGAGGTTCTTGAAACTTTACTTTTTCTACATATTCTTTTAAAGCATTATTTAGTTTTTTTTCGCCAATATAATCGCTTAAAGCGTATAGTACCAAAGAACCTTTTTGATAATGAATATAACCTTGTCCATCATTATACATTAATGCTTTTTCTCGTTTACGTTCAAAAGTTCTACGGGTTAGGTAATCGTCTAATGCTTTTTTTAAGAATTTACGCATTTTATCTTTTCCGTAAGTGTGTTCTAGCACTTTTAAAGACACGTATTCCGACATACTTTCCGATAGCATCGTTGCACCCAAAACATCGGCGCCAATTACTTGATGTGCCCACCATTGATGCGCTAATTCATGCACCGTAATTGCAAACGGATAATCAACGCCACCAGTATCGGTATCATCAACATCGGCAATAAAGCCTACATTTTCAGAAAACGGAATGGTATTAGGAAATGATTGTGCAAAACTAGCGTTAGGAAATTCTACAATACGCAATTGTCTATGCTGATACGGACTAAAATTTTCCGAATTATATGCCAAAGATGCTTTTACACCTTTAAACATTCTGTCTAAGTTATATTCGTGTCCTTTATGGTAGTAAATTTCTAGTTTTACATCGTTCCAAGTATCTTCTACTTTTTCATATTTAGCGGAATTGTAAGCGTAAAAATTTAAAATTTTACTATCCATTTTATAATGGAAGTATCTTCTACCATCTTTCACCCATTCTTTTTGTAAATAACCTGGTGCAATGGCAATTTGATCTTTGGATGTGCTAACGGTTGTTTCAAAATCTATCCAATCGGAATCATGAGAAATATACGTATTACCCAAAGCGGTAGAATCACTCGGATGCGGTTTTAATTCGTTTTTAGGCAAGCCGTGTTTTTTACGCGTTTTGTCGTCTTGTAATTCGGCACTTGAACTATAACCTAAGGTTGGGAACAGTTGCTTATTGTTTAAAAAAGTTCCGTTACGTCTTACAGGCGAATGTTTACGTAAAAAAGTATTCTCTTTATTTTTAATGATAAACGTTAGTTCTAAACTATCTTTTGGCTGTAAAGGTGTTTTTAATTGGTAAATATCAAAATTATAAATAGTGTCTTCTAAAACTAGGTTTGTAGGTTTGTTAAATGTAAACGTACTTATATAATCATTGTGATTTAGAAAAATACTATCAATAGCTTGATTCGTTTTGTTAATCATTTTATAGGTTCCTTTTGCTAGAAAATTCCGTTCTTTAGGAAAAATATCCATAGCTACATTAACTCCTACGATTCTTGGTTGCAATGCGCCTTCAAACTTTTTATATTTTTTTTCTAAAGTTACTTGTTGCAATTCGCTTTGTTTAGAAGTAGTATATTCGTTTAAAATATTGTTTTCGTAATAAATACGATATCCTAAACCAATAAAGGCAATCATAGTTACTGCCAAACTAATAATAGCGGTTTTATGCATTCTACTTTTGGCAATAGAGAAACGTTCTTTTAAGGAATTTGGAATACCTCTAACCCAAAATAAATTTGCTATAATTAGTAAGATAATTCCACCTAAAACCCAATATAATTTATAGATAAAATACCTTGATAAGGTGTTGTTATACCCATTGATATCCGAATAATTATAACCAGGTCCGCTATTGTATTGAAATATAGATTGCTCAATACCAATTTTACTTAAAAAAGGCATTCCTATAGAAATAATAAGTAACACAAACAAACCTAAATAAGGGCTTTTAAACCAAGTTTGGATCAATAAAGCAAGCATTGCCCAAATGATAAAATGGATAAATTTTAAACCATATAATTCCGATATATATTGCCCAATTTCAAATTTATAATAGCCCTGGTATATTTGAATTAAAATACCGCCAACCATAATTACAATAAGTAATACTGCTTGCATTTTTAACAAAGCAATGAATTTAGATAAGAGTAAGGACCAGTTAGGTACAGGAGTTACGTCTACTAAATGGCTCACATTTTCCATCCTACTTCTATGTACCAACATTCCTGCATATAAAAAGGTAAGAATATTGATAAAAAGCGCAAAACTTCCACCAGGAATGGCAAGCATTTTCCAAGTTACAGGATAGGTTTTAGTACCAAATATTTGCCCTAAAGATAGGGAAGATAGTAAGATGAAAATCAAGCCAACTAAAACAATACTAATAAAAGGCCAACTTTTTACGATATATTTAAAATCTACATTAGATAAACTCCAACTTGTTTTTAAATTTTGGATAAAAGAAAAATCGTAATTTACTTTTGGTAATTTTATTCTTGTAATTCCTCCAAAATTAGATTTGATAACACGTGTAGCAGTTTCCTTTTTAAACGTTAATTTTATGGCATTTTGGCTAAATTTAAAGTATTTATACACTAAACCGAATATAAGAGATGCAATTCCTAACCATAATAAGCGATTGTATAAAATTACGCCTTTAAAAGGTAAAAACTGTTCGTTTTGTTCGGCTACTGTCCAATATTTGGTGTAATATGCTAAGGCATCGCCACCAAAAGGATCTATCATTGCAGCTAAAAAACGATTGTCGCTATCTGATAATAAATTACTTGCTAAACCTTGTATAAACATCAATAAAACAACCGTTATAAAACCTGCGGAAATGTTTCGGCTAAAGGTAACCACTGCAAATACTATAGCACCAAATAATAAAGAATTTGGTATGATATACACAAAATAAGCATATAAATAAGATTGCATTTTAAAATCACCAACAATATCGGTATTTGTGCCAGGTAATCTAAACCCTAAAAACATTCCTAACCCAACACTAAAAATAATTAATAAAACAATTGCCATAGCACTAAAAAATTTAGCGAACAAATAATTTTTTTTACTAAAAGGATACGAATACAATATAGAATGCATATTACTTTTATAATCTCTAAAGGTAGATAAACCAATGATAGATGGAAATAAAAAGAATATTAGTGTAGCAATTCCCATAAAAGAACCTACAATATTTATGGGAGAGTTCACAATTTTTGAGGAACCTGTAGTAACGGTAAAGGAATCAAAAATTCCAGCAGAACTAGCACCTATTAAAATACCCAGTCCAAAAAATAAGAAAAGATAAATATAAAAAGCAGGTTTTTTAAACCAATACTTTAGTTCGTAATTAAATATAGTCGAAAACATATGTTGTGGTTTATGAGTTGGTTATCACTTCGTTAAATACTTCTTCCTGCTTCAAAGCGATAAAATATACATCGTCTAATTGCGGTGTAACCATTTTAAAATTTTCATTTGGTTTTGTAGGAGAAAATACTCTTACATTTAAACTGTTATCCGTATTGTAATTGGAAGATAATACGTTAAATTCTTTTTCTATACCTTCTAAAGATTCTCTATCTACGGTAATTTCCCAAATTTGACCTTCAATTTCTTTGGTTGCCTCTATTGGTGTGGTGTGTTTTAATATTCTTCCACCATTTAATATTGCCATTTCATTACATAATTCCTTTACATCTTCTACAATATGTGTCGAAAAAATCACTGTACTATTGGTACCAACTTCTCTCAAAACATTTAAAAATCGATTACGTTCTGCTGGATCTAAACCTGCAGTTGGTTCATCTACAATAATTAACTTTGGATTGTTTAGTAACAATTGAGCAATACCAAAACGTTGTTTCATTCCGCCAGAATAACCAGCAACATATTTGTTACGAACATCATATAAATTGGTAATTTCTAATACTTCTTTAACAATATTTTCTCTATCTGTTTTGGAAGAAATTCCTTTTAAACGAGCAAAATAATCCAATAAATTTTGAGCGGACATTTTAGGGTAAACGCCAAACGATTGTGGTAAATAACCTAATATTTTACGTAAAGACATTGGGTCTTCTAAAACATCAATATCATTAAAAGTTATAGAACCACTATCTGGACTTTGTAGTGTTGCAATAGTTCGCATTAAGGTTGATTTTCCAGCACCATTTGGTCCTAGTAAGCCAAACATTCCTGTTCCTATTTCTATGGTGATATCATCTAAGGCTTTTACACCGTTTTTGTAGGTTTTTGTTAAATTTTGAATGTTCAATTTCATATTAAAATATTTTATATTTAATGATTAGACTATAAAATAACAAAAACGTTACGTAAGTAGAGTGCTTTTTTTAACATAATTTAACTATATCAAAATAATAATTAAGCCTACATTTACAAAATAAACTCAATACTTATGAAAAATTTACTTTTGTTATCGCTTATTTTAGTCCTAATAAATGCTTGTAACACAAAAACTAAAACCCAAAAAATGACCTATCCGAAAACAGAAAAAGGAACTGTTATAACCGATTATTTTGGAGAAAAAGTAGCCGATCCTTATCGCTGGTTAGAAGATGATCGCTCTACAGAAACCGAAAATTGGGTGAAAGAACAAAACAAAGTAACTTTTGATTATTTGCATAAAATACCACAAAGAGAAAGTATTAAAAAAAGATTACAAGAGGTTTGGAATTATGAAAAAATATCTGCACCAAAAAAACGAGGTGATTTTACGTATTTTTATAAAAATGATGGTTTACAAAATCAATACGTTTTATATAGACAAAAAGAAAATGAAAAAGCAGAGGTTTTTTTAGACCCAAATACGTTTTCAAAAGATGGAACAATTTCTTTAGGCTCGGTTAGTTTTACCAAAGATGGTTCTTTATTGGCCTATTCGATTTCCGAAGGCGGATCGGATTGGCGAAAGATTATTATTATGGATGCAATACAGAAAACCATTAAAGAAGATACTATTGTAGATGTGAAATTTAGTGGTATTTCTTGGTTTAAAAACGAAGGTTTTTATTATTCAAGTTATGATAAACCTAAGGGAAGTGAATTATCGGCAAAAACCGATCAACACAAATTGTACTACCATAAACTGGGAACAAAACAACAAGAAGATAAAATTATTTTTGGGGATAAAACGAAACGCCGTTATGTTGGTGGAAGCGTAACCGAAGACAACAATTATTTATTTATTTCAGCTTCTAAATCTACCTCAGGAAACGAACTATATATTAAAGATTTAAGTAAACCAAATACAAAAATAGAGACTGTAATTAATAATTTCGATAGCGACACGTATGTAATTGACAATAAGGATTCTAAATTATTTATGGTAACCAACTTAAATGCGCCAAATAAAAAAATAATTACGGTAGATGCATCAAATCCTAAACCAGAAAATTGGCAAGATTTTATACCCGAAACTAAACATGTTTTAAGTCCATCAACTGGTTCTGGTTATTTCTTTGCTGAGTATATGGTTGATGCTATTTCGCAAGTAAAACAATACGATTATAATGGTAAATTAGTAAGAGAAATTAAATTACCAGGTATTGGTAGTGTAAGTGGTTTTAACGGAAAGCCAGAAGATACCGAATTGTATTTTTCGTTCACCAATTACACAACGCCATCTAGTATTTACAAATTAGATCCTAAAACAGGAAAATCCACCTTATTTATAAAACCAAAAATTGATTTTAATCCAACAGATTATGAATCTAAGCAAGTGTTTTATGCTTCAAAAGATGGTACTAAAATACCAATGATTATCACCTATAAAAAAGGAACCGAACTTACTGGTAAAAACCCAACTATTCTATATGCTTATGGCGGTTTTAATATTAGCTTAACACCTTCGTTCAGTATTGCCAATTCTGTTTGGTTAGAAAAAGGTGGTATTTATGCCGTAGCAAACCTTCGTGGCGGTGGCGAATATGGTAAAGCTTGGCACGATGCAGGAACTCAATTAAAGAAACAAAATGTGTTTGATGATTTTATTGCTGCGGCTGAATTTCTTATCGATAAAAAATATACATCTTCTAAATATTTAGCCATTCGCGGTGGTTCTAATGGTGGTTTATTAGTTGGAGCAGTTATGACACAACGACCAAATTTAATGCAAGTAGCATTACCAGCAGTTGGTGTTTTAGATATGTTGCGTTATCATACGTTTACTGCTGGTGCTGGTTGGGCTTATGATTATGGAACAGCAGAACAAAGTAAAGAAATGTTTAGGTATTTAAAAGACTATTCGCCCGTACATAATGTGAAAGAAAATATAGAATATCCAGCTACATTAATTACAACTGGTGATCACGATGATAGAGTTGTACCTGCGCATTCTTTTAAATTTGCAGCAGCGTTACAAGCCAAACAAACAGGTACAAATCCAATTTTAATTCGTATTGAAACCGATGCAGGTCACGGCGCAGGAACGCCAGTTGCTAAGACTATTGATTTATATGCCGATATTTTTGCGTTTACCCTTTATAATATGGGTGTTGAATAGTTTATAAATTTACTATCCATCTTCATTAATCATTGCATTATCAGAGGATAAAAGATTATCAGAATTTTTCAAATCAGTAAGAATTGCGGTAATATCTTTTTGAATTGTGTCTTGATTGCGTTTATAATCCATTGTAATAGATTTCTTTTCAGGAAACTGCTCCATAAGTAAAGTGGTAGATGGAAAAGCAAATTCTATGCCTAAAATTTTCGCTAATTTCACTACGGCTATATGGAAATCGTGTTTTGCTTGTTGCTCTACATTCCAGTCATTAATAGTAAAATACATATTAACTAATATTTTTAAAGCCGAATCACCAAAGCCAATAAAAGCAACATTATAACCATCTTTTTTAGTATTTGGATGAGCCAATATTAGGTCTTTTAAACCTTGTACAAATTGCTCAATTAAAACTGGTGGCGTATCATAACGAATACCTAATTCTGTTTGATAACGTCTAAATAAACGTACACCCATATTATTAACCACAATTTCAGATAAGGTACTGTTCGGTATTTGATAAATAGAAGTATCCGCTGCACGAATTCGTGTAGACCTAAAACCAACTTCTTCTACTGTTCCTTTTACAGAACTTGCCTCAATCCAATCGCCAATATGAAAAGGTTTATCTAAAAAAATCATAAAAGTACCAATCAAATTCTTAACGGTATCTTGTGATGCTAAGGCTAAAGCTAAACCACCAATAGATGCACCAGCTAAAACGGTTGTTGCAGGAATACCAAACAAGGTTAGTAATTTTAAAATCCCTAAAAAGAATACTATTCCCGTTAAAAAGTGAGATAAAATAGGTACCAATTGGTCGTCTAATTTCATATGAGTTCGTTTTGTGTACTCCGAATAGATAGTCATAATAACACCGATAAGTTTTAAAAACACATATATCCAAAATGTAATTTGCGCAATATCTACCGCTAGAAATAATAACTTATTAGTATCTAAACCTAATTGTAAAGAAGGTAACACTTTTTTAAAAAGCGAGATAAGTACAAGTAAAACTAAAGGTCTATTTAGCTTTTTTAAAGGAATAGTAAAACGATCATTATCCTTTTTAACGATAAATAATTGCAATCTTTTAAGGATAAAGAAAAATAACTTTTTAAAAATATAAAAGAGTATAAAACCAACTAACAATAAAGCAGTTAAGCCTAAATATTGCCACAATTCTATACCAAATATTTTAGTATGTCCATAATTGGGAATTAAATTTTGAAGCCATTTCGTTTGCCAAGGAAATGTTTCTTCATATAGTTCATCAATAATGAGAAGAGTTTCTTTAGAGTACAACCAAGAATCGCCATATTTTGAAACCGATATTTGTGGTAATCGCACAGGAAATAACGCATAATGATTACCAATTCGATACGCTGTAGTATCTGAGAATTTTGGGTTATTTGGTACTTTGGTAAAATCAACAAACAAACCTTTACCATCTAGTATTTTTTTAAGCTTTATGGCTTTATCTATGGATTCTTCTCCAGAAAGACCATAAATAGTTTGCGCCGCTTTGCTTGGCTCGTAAGAATCGGCTTGTAAAAAATATAAATGCGTGTAAATGGTAGCATTTGGATTACTTAAATCTACTTTGGTTTTTGTTTGGGAAAATCCAATAATATTAGAGAAAATTAGAACAACTAAAATAAGTTTTTTCATAAAGAATAATTTTAAGACAAAGCTAAGTGAATATATTGAAAAAGAAATTAAAAAATGATTTTCCTTTAAGGATAGAAATAACTAATTAATTTAGTAATTAGTACTAAATTAAACGTGTATTAAATACCTTTTGGAATAGAAGCAATCAATGTTTTGGTATACTTCGTTTTGGATTGGCATAAATCTCTTAATAATAACCTGAGTTCGACCTAATATTTGATTTTCATAATCCCAAGAAAAGGTGAGATTTGAAATGAAAATTTAAAGGAATATCTAGATATTTCAAAAATTATTCATGAAAAAGATTACTTTTTATTGGGGTTTCCTTCGGATTTGATGAATTTTTCCCAATTATTGTCAAATTCTCTTAAACTAACCAGTTAGTCCTTCGATAATTTGACTTCAAATTGAATAAAAATTCATTCAAACTGAAAACAAATATTAGGTCGAACTCAGGTTAATACACAAAATTATATTTTATTTAGAATTATTCTAAATAGATTAGGCTAATCTAAGATTAATTATATCTTTGCAAAAATTTTAATTCCTAATTTATATTTAGTCTAAATAAAAACAAATGAAAACAACAATTATTAATATGAAAAGATTAGCAGCAAGTATAGCCGCTGTGGCAATGTTAACCTTAGTATCTTGTGGTGATGATGATCCAGAACAAGGAATAGTTACAAATGCTCCGGATACCTATGTATTTGAGAGAAATGGAAATTCTAACGTAAGTTTTGGCGGACAAACTACCAGAATTCAAATGGCAGGTGAGATAGGATCTGCTTTAAAAGATGCTTCAAAAACAGAAATGCAATTAGATGCTATGTTTGCTCATACTGCTGGTGCAAATAATTTTACGGATGCTGCTTTAAATGCATCTGGCAAAAGTGTTCGTAGTAAAATAGCAGCTTCTACAGATTATTTTGCAACAAATACTACAGATGCAACTGCAATTAAAGCATATTTTGATGACTTAATAGCTAGCCAAGTTTCCGATGTATTTCCAAATTGGAACAATACAGCATCTTCGGGTGTTGCTGGTGGTTTAGACCAATTAAATGGTACTACTAGATATATGAATGGAAAAGGATTAGAGTATAACCAAGCAGTAACTAAAGGTTTTATTGGTGCATTAATGATGGATCAAATACTTAATAACTATTTAAGTACTGCAGTATTAGATGCTGGTACTAATAGAGCAGATAATACTAGTAAAACGCTTGTTGATGGAAAAGATTACACTTTAATGGAGCATAAATTTGATGAAGGTTATGGTTACTTATATGGTGCCGAGGTAAATCCAGCGGTTCCAGCAGACGGAAGTGCAGATGATTTCTTAAATAAATATGTTAAAAGAGCTGCAAATAATGGTTTTGCTAATTTACCAACGGAAGTATTTAATGCTTTTAAATTAGGTAGAGCAGCAATAGTTTCTAACGATTATGCTTTAAGAGATCAACAAATAGAAATCATTAAAGAAAAAATTTCTATGGCTATTGCTTTAAGAGCTGTACATTATTTACAAGCTGGTAAAGAAGATATTTTTGTAACTTCACCAGATTTAGCACATGGTTTTCACGGTTTGTCGGAAGCTATTGGGTTTATCTATAGTTTACAATTTACACAAAACCCATCTACTGGCGCTCCGTATTTCACGAAATCTGAAGTAGAAGGATTTAATGCACAATTATTAACAGGTAATGGTTTTTGGGATGTAACCGCAGTTACTTTAGATCAAATATCCAATACAATTGCTGCTGAATTTGCATTTACTGTAGCACAAGCTGCTCAATAAATTTTAATATAATATCAAATTGTAAGCAGTTGTTATAGAAATGTAATAACTGTTTATTTATTTATTTAATCTTTAATATAACTAATTATGAAAAAATTACTATTACTACTAGTAGCAACAGTTGTTTTCGCAACTTGTAATTCTGATGATCCAGATAATACAAGTACAGATAACTTTAACAAAACGACAATGTTAACTAATTTAGCAGATAATATTATTGTTCCATCACTGCAAGATTTAGATTCCAAATTAGATGATTTAGTTTTAAAAACAAGTAGTTTTACTACAACTGCAAATCAACTTAATTTAGACAACTTAAGAACATCGTGGTTAAATGCTTATAAAGTATGGCAATCCGTAGAAATGTATAATATTGGTAAAGCCGAAGAAATTCAATACGCTTTTAAGATGAATGCATATCCTGTTAATACCAATGATGTAGAAAATAATATTTCTTCGGGAACTTATGATTTAACACATGTAAATAATTTTGATGCTATTGGTTTTCCAGCATTAGATTATTTATTATATGGCGTATCGGTTAATGATGTATCAATTATTGCTAAATATACAACCGATATTAATGCAAATAAATACAAAACTTATTTGTCTGACGTAGTCAATCAAATGAAAAATTTAACAGAAACGGTTTTAAACGATTGGACAAATACTTATAGAGATATATTTGTTGCAAGTACAGTTAATACAGCAACTAGTGCAAACAATAAACTGGTAAATGATTATATTTTTTATTATGAAAAGGGTTTAAGAGCTAATAAAATTGGCATACCTGCAGGTATTTATTCTGCAACACCTTTACCTACAAAAATAGAGGCTTTTTACAAAAAAGAAGTTTCAAAAGTATTAGCTTTAGAAGCATTAGATGCCGTACAAGATATGTTTAATGGAAAAAATTATACTAATGGTACCGCTGGCGAAGGATATAAAACTTATTTAGTAAGTTTAAATAAAGCAAACTTAGCAACCTACATAAATAGTAAATTTGATAATGCACGTCAAAAAATACAATTACTAGATGGTAATTTTTACAATCAAATCAATACAGATAACACAAAAATGACACAAGCATTTGATGCTTTGCAGGCTGCTGTAGTTTTAATAAAAGTTGAAATGTTAAATGCTTTTAATGTTAATATAGATTATATTGATGCAGATGGCGATTAATTGCGAAGTAAAATCTTGAAAATTGATGCAATTTTGATTATAAATACATGATAATGTATATAAAAGAACTTATAGATATAGTAGAAGAAGGTATGAAAATGCCTTTTTCTTTTTTTGTAAATCCTAAAAAAAGAATCTACATACTATATATTTTTACTTCTTTAATCATGGCATTTTATGTTTATAAAAAGAAGAAAAGAGAAAATTCATTTTTCTATTTTCTTTTACCCAAAAAGGTATGGTTAGGTAAATCGGCTAAAGTAGATTATCTTTTATTGTTTTTTAATTCGTTTATTAAACTAATTTTTATAGCACCATTATTAATTATTGGTTTATATATTGCCTTTTATACCAATGAATTTTTAATGAGAAGTTTTGGTATTAAAACCTTTCCTGTTTCAAAATTTACTTTGCTATTTTTATATACGCTTACTTTAACTATTGTGCATGATTTTGCATCGTACGTTGTTCATTATTTACAGCATAAAATACCTGTTTTGTGGGAGTTTCATAAAGTACATCATTCTGCCACCGAATTAAACCCCATAACACAATATAGAATTCATCCGCTAGAATTAATAGTAAATAATTTGAAAGCTATTATTGTAATTGGCTTAGTAGCAGGTATTTTTGATTACTTATCTGTCCATAGAATAGATAAACTTACCTTTATAGGTGTAAATATATTTAGTTTTGTTTTTCTTACTTTTGGTGCAAACTTAAGGCATTCACATATAAAATTTACCTATTTTAATTTTTTGGAATACTTTTTCATTAGCCCGTTTCAACATCAAATTCACCATAGTGATAATCCCATTCATTTTGATAAAAACATGGGTTCTAAATTAGCTATTTGGGATTGGATGTTTGGTACATTGGTGCGTTCAAATGAAGTTTCTAATATACAATACGGGTTAGGAAACAATCAAAAAGATTTCTCTACTTTTTGGCAAAATATATTTAGCCCGTTTCTAAACATATTTAATAAACTTATTTCAATTTTTAAAACAACATAACAGCAACTATACTAATGAAATTTATAAAACCTCTTTTACTTGTGCTGACTTTTATCGTAACAATACCAGCAATAGCACAATATAAAGTTTCTGGAATTGTAACTTCTACCATAACAAACTCTCCAATTAAAGGTGTGGTTATTTATAACGAAGAGAATACAATATTAGCCGAAACGAATGTAAAAGGGTATTATGAATTTAACACTTCTAAAAACAGCCTAAACATTTCTTTTTTTTCGTACGATTATGAAATTAAAAGACAACGATTACAAATACATAAGGATGTAATTAATAATCAAAAATTAAAAATTTTAGCCGAAGAGTTATCTGAAGTAGCACTTACAGCAAGAAGAGCCAAAGTATTTTCCTTAAAGCGATTAAAAGACGTAGAAGGCACTGCAATTTATGCAGGTAAAAAAACCGAAGTTGTTTTGGTAGAGCAATCTATGGCAAATTTAGCATCTAATAATGCAAGGCAAATATACAGTCAAGTTGCGGGTTTAAATATTTACCAAAATGACGATGCGGGTTTACAATTAAATATTGGCGGACGTGGTTTAAACCCAAACCGAACAGCCAATTTTAATACCAGACAAAATGGCTATGATATTAGTGCAGATGTATTAGGATATCCAGAAAGTTATTACACACCAGCATCCGAAGCAATTAAAGAAGTACAAATAATTAGAGGAGCAGCATCCTTACAATACGGTACGCAATTTGGAGGTTTAGTAAACTTCGTACTTAAAAAACCAAACAAACATAAAAAGATAGAGTTGGTTTTAAGAAATACCATTGGCAGTAATAATTTATATACCAACTTTACAAGTATTGGCGGCACAAATAAAAAAATAAGTTATTATACTTTTTTTAATTATAAAAAAGGAAATGGTTTTAGAGAAAACTCAAATTTTGAATCTAAAAATGCTTTTGTCCATATTGGGTATCAATTTAATGTTAAAACAAAACTTACAGGTGAAATTACTTACTTAACTTATTTGGCGCAACAATCTGGTGGTTTAACCGATAGAATGTTTGCCGAAAACCCTTTTCAAAGTAACCGAAAACGAAACTGGTTTGAAGTAAATTGGCTGTTATATAATGTAAAGTTAGCACATAAATTTTCGAATAAAACTAATTTTACATTTAATTTTTTTGGACTAAATGCAACTAGAAATGCGTTAGGTTTTAGAACAAATAGAGTGAGTCAAATAGATGTAAATAACGAAAGAGATTTAATAAAAGGAGACTTTAACAACGTTGGTTTTGAAGCACGTTTGTTAAGTAAGTATACATTATTTCATAAAAATGCTGTATTTTTAGTTGGCACTAAATATTATAATGCCAATAATACAGGGCAACAAGGTCCTGGTTCTAATGGTAGTGATGCAAATTTTGATTTTCAGTTATCTGATTTCCCAAATTATAGAAGTCAATCCAAACACACATTTCCTAATTTAAATATTTCTGTTTTTGGCGAAAACATTTTTTACTTAAATAAGAAATTTTCTATTACACCTGGTTTTAGATTGGAGTATATTAAAACCGAAAGTGCTGGTTTTTACAAGCAAATTAATTTAGATGGTGCAGGTAATGTAATTCATCATGTAACTATTGATGATAGTAATACAAAAGAACGTTCTTTTGTGTTATTTGGTTTGGGAGCAAGTTACAAACCAACAAATACAGTAGAATTTTATGGAAATATCTCTCAAAATTACAGATCGGTTACTTTTTCTGATATAAGTATTAACAATCCAGCTTTTGTTATAAACCCTAATATTCACGATGAAAACGGATTTACTATAGATTTAGGTTTAAGAGGTGCTTTTAAAAAATACATATCGTACGATTTAGGTGTTTTTAGTCTATTTTATAAGGATCGGATTGGTTTTGTACCACGCTATTTTGCTGACACACAAAGATTTAAAATTGAAAGAAGAAATATTGGTGATGCAATTATGTATGGTATAGAATCTTTAATAGATTTTAACTTAGAGAAGTTGTTTATACAAGACCCTAATTATAGTTTAAATTATTTCATCAATACATCACTAGTAGATTCAAAATATATAAAATCTCAAGTCAATGGTATAGAAGGTAAAAAAGTGGAATTTGTACCAAACATCAATTTTAAAACAGGCATAAAATTTGGCTATAAAAATTTATTATCTAACCTACAATACACCTATCTATCCGATCAATTTACAGACGCTTCTAATGCTGTTGATAGTGATTTAGGAGGCGTTATAGGAAAGTTGCCTTCTTATGATGTTTTAGATGTTTCATTATCCTATAAGTACAAAATATTTAAGCTAGAAACGGGCGTCAATAATTTACTAAACAACCATTATTTTACAAGGCGAGCAACTGGTTATCCTGGTCCAGGAATAATACCATCGGCAAATAGAAACTATTATTGCACTTTACAAATGAAGTTTTAATTGGTGTGATTTAGAGTAAAAATTAAAAAAAATAAACAGGCTTAATATTAAATTCCTTTAGGGATAGAAGCAATCAGTGTTTTGGTATATTCTTTTTGTGGGTTCGCATAAATTACATCCGCATCGCCAATTTCTTCGATTTTTCCTTGATTCATTACTACTAGTTGATCTGCCATATATTTTACCACAGCCAAGTCGTGCGAAATAAAAATATACGTAAATCCAAAGTCTTTTTTTAAGGAGTTTAGTAAATTTAAAACCTGTGCTTGTACCGAAACATCTAAAGCCGAAACCGATTCGTCACAAATAATTAATTTTGGTTGTAAAGCAATAGTTCGGGCAATACCAATTCGTTGGCGTTGTCCGCCAGAAAACTCATGTGGATAGCGATAATAATGTGCTTTTTCTAAACCAACTTTCTCTAAAATGTCAAATACTCTTTCTTTTCGGTCTTTATCATTTGCGTGTAATTTATGCACTTTCATCGGTTCTAAAATAGCTTCTCCAACCAAAATACGGGGATTTAAAGAGGAAAATGGATCCTGAAAAATAATCTGAATCTCTTTTCTTAATTTCCGAATCTCTTTCCTGTTTAGTTTTAATACATCCTTTCCTTTATAGATAATTTCACCTTTAGTTGCTTTTTCTAACCGCATTATGGTTCTTCCCAAGGTTGTTTTCCCACAACCAGATTCTCCAACCAAACCTAAAGTTTCGCCTTCGTAAATTTTTAAAGAAATATCATCTACGGCTTTTATAATACCTGTTTTGGTTTTAAAATACGTAGCTAGGTTTTTTATTTCTAATAATGGTGCTTTAGAATATAGTAATTTGTGATAGTCACTGCGTTCTTTTTGAGTAATCGTTTTTTGTAGATCGTTTTCAGTTAAATCATCGTCTAGCTTCTTACTTCTTACCTCTTGCCTCTTGCTTCTTGCTTCTTTCTTCTCGTCTCTTGCCTCTTGATTCTCCAACAAATAATCCGCAATGGTAGGTAAAACTCGCAAGCGAACATCCAAACTAGGTTTGGAATGGATTAACGCTTTGGTATAGTCGTGTTTTGGGTTTTTGAATATTTGTTTAACGTCTCCTTGTTCTACAATATGACCTTGATACATTACCAAAACTCTATTGGCAATTTCGGAAACCAATGCTAAATCGTGCGAAATAAAGATAATACTCATTTCGGTTTCTTGCTGTGGCTCTTTTAATAAGGCAATAATTTCTTTTTGCACCGTAACATCTAGAGCAGTTGTAGGTTCATCGGCAATTAATATTTTTGGTTTACAAGCAATTGCCATAGCAATCATTACGCGCTGTTTTTGTCCGCCCGAAATTTGATGTGGATACTGTTTAAAAATAGCTTCTGCACGCGATAATTTAACTTGATTAAATAGTTTAATTACATCTTCTTTATGTTCTGATTTAGAAATGTTTGGATAATGATTTTGTAAAATTTCTAAAACTTGATAACCACAGGTTAAACTAGGATTTAAACTGCTCATTGGTTCTTGAAAAATCATGGCAATTTCTTTACCTCTAATGTTTTGAAATTCTCTATCGGTAATTTGCGATAGGTTTAACTCATTATATGTTATTGAACCCGAAATTTTTACCTTTTTATGTGGTAACAAGCCTAAAACAGCTAATGAAGTAACTGATTTTCCAGA
>CAZOQL010000028.1:0-247 GCA_964582005.1 uncultured Flavobacteriaceae bacterium
GTTATCGCTATCTAAAAAGGCACAAGGCATTTCTTTTAAAACCATAAATTCATCTTCATCTTGGTCTAAATATTTTTCTATAAACTGAATTTCTTTCATTCGCATATGTTTAGAAATTCGTTGTATATCAACATTGGTAAACATAGGACTAGTTGTTTTACAGCAATTAGCACAAGTTAAGCAATCTGTTTTTTTAAATTCAGCATCATGCAAATCACTCACCAAATAATCTAAGTTTTTTGGTGTT
>CAZOQL010000028.1:257-22767 GCA_964582005.1 uncultured Flavobacteriaceae bacterium
AAGCATTTTAAAAAACTGCTTACTTTCTTTCGCTTTATCTTTCGCTAATTTGGGTAATTCTTCTAAAGAAGGTTTTAGGATATTCATAAATTAGATTTAAAAGGCAAAAATAAGCTAAACTATGTATTTAATGTGCTTGTTTTAAATAGTATTCGTTTGTTAAAACAAAAAAAATCTAAAAGACCTATTTTTTATTCCTTAAAATTAGATATAAAGTTAGGGAATAGATGGATAGATTTATTAATAAAATTCCAATTCCTATATAAATAGTAAGGCTTTCATCACCATAATATTTTGCTAAAATACCAGCATCGGTTTGATAAATGATATTTTGTAATTCCTTAGTGTTGCCAGTAAATTTATAAAATAAGTAAATTTTGGCATCGGTAAAGCTATCAAAAATAAATAAGGCGCTAAGTAAAACCCCAATTTGTCTAGTAAATGCTAATTTAACAGATAGTAATATTAATACCGATAGAATTATTGATGAAATATAGTATATATTAGAATGTGATTTGATATACATCGTATTTATTACAATCATGGTAATAGAAAAGAATATTAAAAAAACATCAATGTTTTTTTCTTTTTGCGATAAAAATAGAAGTAAAGCGCCAATTAACGCAGTGCCAACATAACCAGCCATTGAAATAACAGGAAAAATGCCACCTTTTGTTGTTGCTACACCACCTTTATTGTGTAAGTTAATTTCTTTTATTTCACCATTGGTTAGTATTGCAGCTAAACCATGGCATATTTCATGTACACTAGTAACATAAAATGATAAGGGTTTGAAAATACTAAATTCTTTAAGAAAAAAAGTGATTATAAACCCAATAAATAGAAGCCCAAATATTTGAGATTTATTCAATTCTCCATTTTGAGAAACAAGAAATTTTAAAGGATTTTTCATGAATAATGAATCTAATTAATTTTTAAAAATACAATAAATTAAAACATCCAACCTTTTCGGGTTGGATGTTTCGTATTAACTCAAACTTTTTTTTATGAAAGAATAACAAGGTTTATGACTTCTCGTTATTCGAAAATACATATTTCAATATGCGTGCCAAAAATAAATGGCAAAGTTAAGAAATTGTTAAGAATACTTATTTAAGATGTTTTTGTGCTCTATAGGATGAACGAACTAAAGCACCGCTTTCTACGTGTCTAAAGCCTAATTGTAAACCGATTTTTTCGTATTTTTTAAATTGTTCTGGCGTAATATATTCCTTAACTTGTAAGTGTTTTTTACTTGGTTGTAAATATTGACCAATAGTAACTACATCTACCTTAGCAGCTTTTAAATCGTGTAAAGTTTCAATTATTTCTTCTTCGGTTTCTCCTAAACCAAGCATAATACCAGATTTTGTTCTTGGTAAGCCACTTTCTTTTAAATAAAGTAATACTTCTAAACTTCGGTCGTATTTTGCTTGTATTCTAACTTCGCGAGTTAATCTTCTTACAGTTTCTAAATTATGCGAAACTATTTCAGGTTTTACAGCTATAATTCGGTTTAAATTGGTTTGGTCTCCTTGAAAATCAGGTATTAAAGTTTCTAAGGTAATACTTGGGTTTGCTCTTCTGATGGCTTCAATAGTTTCTGCCCAAATAATAGAGCCGCCATCTTTTAAGTCATCTCTATCTACAGAGGTTATTACGGCATGTTTTATTTTCATTATTTTTATAGAACGTGCAACTTTATCTGGTTCTTCCCAATCCACAGGGTTTGGTCTTCCAGTTGCAACACCACAAAAGCCACAAGATCTGGTACAGGTGTTTCCTAAAATCATAAAAGTTGCCGTTCCTTCGGTCCAACATTCGCCCATATTTGGGCAACTACCGCTGGTGCAAATAGTGTTTAGTTCGTACTTTTCAACTACCTTTCGTAAATTGGTATAGGTCTTGCCAATTGGTAATTTTACACGTAACCAAGCTGGTTTTTTATGTGGTAAAATAGTGGTTTTTTCCATTTTTAGAATCTATATTAACATGAGCAAAGATAAAGTAAAATTATACAGGTATTTAAAGTTTTTTTTTGTTATTTTGTATTAGAAAATTTTAAAAAAAATACAAATGAAAAAAATCGTATTTATAGCATTTTTAGTGATAAGTTTTATTGCAAATGCACAGCAAAAACATGAAGCAAAATTAGATATATTTGATTTAGCAGCATTTAAAGCTATTGATGTAACGTATCAATATATTTTAAATGAAGAATCGGCGGCAGGAGTTTCTATTTTTAAATCTTTAGCAGATAAAGATAATATTTTTGGTTATAGAGAAGAGTTTAGTATTACACCATTTTATAGACAATACTTTCCGTTAGGAGCTGTAGAGAATGTTTTTGTAGAAGCCTTTTTTGCAATTAATTCTGGTGTAAAAACTATTGGTGTTTTAGATGTCATTACCAATGAAAATGTAGATACTGATTTTAAATATACCAATGGTGCTTTTGGTTTAGCAGGCGGAAAAAGCTTTATTAGTCCAAGAGGTTTTGTATTAGATGTATATATTGGTTTGGGTAGAAATTTATTTAACAACCAATATTCTCCTAATTTAGTACCAAGAATTGGCGTTAACGCAGGTTACCGTTTTTAAAATAAAAAAATAGAATAATATATAAAGTGTAGTTTTACTACACTTTTTTTTATAAAAAATAATATGATAAAAAAGAATAGAGCGCAAATAACCGAATTTATCATCCATAAAGTAGGTAATAAACACAATAGTACTCGCAATATATTTTCGGATAAAACCTTACTTTTTGATGAAGGAAGTTATCCATTAATATTTAATTTTTTATTAAAATCATTTACAAACCTTACGGAAAGTTATCGTTTTCATCATCATGCCGATGTTGCATTAAATGAAATGAATAGCTATACGGAATCGTTGTTTAAAAGCGAAGGTGATTTTGTAGAAGTATCGCAAAATATTGTAAAACATTTGTACGAACAATCTAATTCTGCCAATATAAAAATTGGCGATGTTATGGTAGTCCGTTTTGTAGATATTGAAATAAACGAAGTCTTAACCGATGCTATTGGTGTGTTTAAAATTGAAACAAAATCAGACTTTTTCCAGACTTACGTTGAAGAAGGACAAGTTGAAATTTTACTAGCTGAAGGAATTAGCACTAAAAAATTAGACAAAGGTTGTTTGATTATAAATACGACCGATGCCGAAGGTAAAATAGTTTTAAGTGTGGATACCAATACGTATGACGCACAATATTGGATCAAAAATTTCTTACAAATTAAACCAGCAGATGATAGTAATAGTCATACTAAAAATTATATGGAGTTTTGTTCTTCTTTTTCGGAAGAAATCTTAAAAGAAAATTTTGGAAACAAGCAGCAAAGTGAGTTTTTAGCAAACACCGTAGATTACTTTAAAGAAAACGAACATGTAAATACCGAAGATTTTAAGTCTACTATTTTTGAAGAAGAAAAACATGTTGAATTATTTGATGATTATAAAAAACAATACGAAACAGAAGCAAATATTGTATTGAGAAATGATTTTGTAGTAGTTGATAAAGTGGTAAAAAAAGAAAAAAGAAACTTTAAATCAGAAATTAAATTGGACACCAATATTTCTATAAAAATAGATGTTGATGCGCCAGATGCTGCACAATATTATCTAGAAAGAGGTTTTGATGAAGAGAAAAAAATGTTTTATTACAAAGTGTTTTTTAATGAAGAGAAGTAAACTATTCTAAAGATTTGGGTTCGACTTATAATATTGATCTTCAAAACATAACATTAAAAACAGCCGAAAAGTGTGTCTTTATTTGTTCTTTTATTATAGCGATATCCAATTTTTTATTCAACTCTACTTCTAAAGAAGTTACTGATTTACCACGAATTCCGCAAGGAATAATATGATCAAAAAAACCTAAATTGGTTGAAACATTTAATGCAAAGCCATGCATGGTTACCCAACGAGAGGTTCGCACACCAAGTGCACAAATTTTACGGGTAAAAGGTGTTCCAACATCTAGCCAAACGCCAGTTTCTCCTTCGCTACGCTCTCCTTTTAAGTTGTATTCTGCTAAAGTTCTAATGATAACTTCCTCTAAGTTACGCATGTATTTATGAATATCGGTTTCAAAATTATCTAAATCTAAAATAGGATAACCTACAATTTGCCCTGGCCCGTGATAGGTAATATCGCCACCTCTATTGGATTTGAAAAAAGTAATATCTTTATCTTCTAGTTGTTTTTTTGATAGTAATAAATTATTAATATCGCCGCTTTTCCCTAAAGTATATACGTGTGGATGTTCTGTGTAAATAAAATAATTTGGTGTTGTAGTAGTCGTATTATTTTTACGGTTTTCCAATTTTATATCAATTATTTTTTGAAAAATCTCATTTTGATATTCCCAAGCATTTTTATAATCTTTTAAACCAATATCTTGTAAAATTATTTTTTTCATTTTTTTTTTTTACTAAGATAGTTAATTATACTAACCAATAAAACCCTTTAAAAAAGGGTTTTAAATAGTGACCTCGACAAGATTCAAACTTGTAACCTCTTGAGCCGTAATCAAGTGCGCTATTCAGTTGCGCCACGAGGCCATTTTTGAGGTGCAAATATATTTCTTATTCTTTACATAGAAGTTTTTTTTCTATCTTTTTTATCACGTACCAACTATAAATTTTTTTAAAATTTCATTTGCTTGCTCTAAGTCCTCTTCAAAAATATAAAGTTCATTAGCATTATTGAAGCTTCCAAAACCTCCTAAGCGAGCCGATTCGCTTAAATTTTTGATTAAACTAGGTATTCCTTCTTTAATTTAAATCATTTTCTAATGCACGAAGTCGTATCATAGAATCTACATGTAGCTTTACGTGTTTGGATTGCGTGTTCATAAGTTTATACATTTAAAATTAGGTATTAAATATAGAAAAACGGATTGTTATATCCAAATTTAAAGACTTTTTTCTACCTATTGTTTTGGTAATGATATCGTTTTCAATTTTAAAACCTCTTGCTGGAGAATATTCTCTACCGTAGTAAATAATTTGTAAGTGTAATTTATTCCAGAATTCTTTTGGGAATAAGCGTTTGGCATCTTTTTCGGTTTGTAGTACGTTTTTACCATTGGTTAATTTCCATCGGTACATTAATCGGTGAATATGTGTATCTACAGGAAAAGTAGGAATACCAAAAGCCTGACTCATCACAACACTAGTTGTTTTATGACCAACTGCAGTAAAAACTTCTAAGTATTCAAAATTAGTTGGAACTTTACCATGGTGTTTTTCTACAATCATTTTAGACAAGCCATAAATACCTTTTGATTTCATTGGCGATAAACCAACGGGTCTTATGATAGCTCTTATTTCTTCAACACTAAGCTTTATCATATCATAAGGATTATCTGCTTTAGCGAAAAGCAATGACGTAATAGTGTTTACACGAGCATCGGTACATTGTGCGGATAGTAAAACGGCTATTAATAAAGTATACGAACCTTATACGATCTAACGAAATAGGTATTTTAGGATATACATTTTCTAAGGTATCAATTACAGATTGGACACTTTCTTGTTTGTTCATTTATGTTTACTTTTGTTGTGTACAATTACAACAAAAACTAAAGTATTACAAATAAAAAGTAGTAACGTTAATGTAATAAAGCTACTAGAATAAAGGTAATAGGCACTTGTAACAAAATTTAATATTTTTGTTACTGTTATACTTAAAATATTAGGTCGAACTCAGGTTTAAAAAGTAGAAGTATTATTTGGTTGTTAACCAAAAGAAAATCTTGAAAATTAGTGGTTATGAATAAAAAATTAAAAATTATTAGTATGGCAAAATACTTGCCACAAAATATGGATAGTAAGGAGATTGAAGAAAAAAATGCTATTCCGAAAGGCTGGTCTGAAAAACATTCAGGAGTAAAGTCTAGACATTGGGTAACGCATGAAACGAATGCTTTTATGGGAGCAGAATGTCTAAAATCTGCTTTAAAAAAATCACACTTAAAACTAAATGATTTAGATTTAATTATTAGTGCAAGTGCTACATACGATTATCCGATACCACATCAAGCACCTCTGATAAAAAAAGAACTTAGAAATTATGGAACAAATGTTCCTGCAATTTCTATAGATTCAACTTGTTTGAGTTTTGTAACAGCTTTAGATATTTCAAGTTCTTTATTAGATGGTAAAAGGTATACTAGAATTGCTATTATTTCATCTGAAATTACATCAAAGAATTTAAACCCTAAAAATCGTGAGACAATTACTTTATTTGGTGATGGAGCAAGTTGTGCAATAGTAGCGTATTGTCCAGATGAAAAATCTGAAATATTATCTGCTCATATGATAACAAAAGAAGAAGGAGCAGAAGAAACTATTGTAAAAGCAGGAGGAATAAAATATCATTCTAAAGACATTCCATTTACACCAGAAATGTATAGTTTTCAAATGAAAGGGAGAAATCTTTTACGTTTAACAAAAAAATACATTAGACCATTTATAGATGACCTCATAGTTAAATCAAATATTGCTATTAAAGATATAGATTTTTTTGTGCCTCACCAAGGCAGTAAAATAGGTTTACTCCTTTTTGAAAAAATATACCCCGAATTTAAAAATAAAATTGTAAAAAATTTAAGTACACACGGAAATTGTATTGCCGCCTCTATACCAATGGCACTACATGACGCAATAGAATCAAAAAAAATAAAAAGAGGTGATATAATTGTTTTGGCAGGAACTTCTGCGGGTTTTTCAATTGGAGGCATAATTTTAAAGTATTAGTTTAATACCAAATTAGGCGTAGAACAAATGAAATAAATTGATATAATTTGTTAAAGATTTTTAAAAGAGAATAAAAAAAATATTCATTTTTAATTAATTCTCTAAATAAGTTTATCTTTGATTAGAGATATTAATAGCTTTAAAAAAGCTATTGTAAATACATAATAAGTAAGATTAAAAACATGACAACATTACAAAAAGGGGATAAGTCACCCAATTTTTCAGCTTTAGACCAAAATGGAAATACAATTAAAGGAAGTGATTTTAAAGGAAAAAAACTAGTTCTGTTTTTTTATCCTAAAGCGAGTACGCCGGGTTGTACCGTTGAGGCAAAAAATTTAAGAGATAATTACCAAGTTTTTTTAGATAAAGGTTATGCCATTATTGGTGTTAGTGCCGATAGTGCCAAAAGACAACAAAATTTCATAAATAAAAATGAATTGCCTTTTTCGCTTTTAGCCGATGAAGATAAAAGTGTTATAAAAGCATTTGGCGTTTGGGGTCCAAAAAAGTTTATGGGTAGAGAATACGATGGAATTCACAGAACAACTTTTATTATTGATGAAAATGGTATCCTAGAAAACATCATTAAAAAGGTAAAAACTAAAGAACATACCTTTCAAATATTAGGAAATTTAGAATAAAATGTAATTTTAGTTATGCAATTATCACATTTTTTAATTAAATTTGACAAAATTAATGAATAACAATTATTATTATGAGTGAAGATAAAGGTTATGTTGAGCAAGAAGAAATCTACTCACAAACAATGCGTGCAGGAAGAAGAACTTATTTCTTTGATGTTAGAGAAACCAAAGCAGGCGATTATTATTTAACTATTACTGAGAGTAAAAAATTCTCTAATGATGATGGCTCTTTCCACTTTAAAAAGCACAAAATTTATTTGTATAAAGAAGATTTCTCTGAGTTTAATGATTCTTTAAATAGAGCTACGGACTATATTTTAAAAGAAAAAGGAGGCGAAGTAATATCTGATCGTCATCAAAAAGATTATGTAAAACCAATTAGCGAAGAAAAGGGTTCGATTGCACCAGATGCTATAGATGATGTTGCACCCGATAATTTTACAGATGTTAATTTTGATGATATATAGTTAATTAGATTTCTATTGTTCTTGTGTATAAATAATTAAGATACTATCTCGAAATATATAAAAAATCGCCTTTTATGGCGATTTTTTCGTTTTTAATATATGAGTTAATTTATTTTCTCTGCGCAGCCAATAGCGTATTTTTTAAAAGCATCGCAATAGTCATTGGTCCAACGCCACCAGGAACTGGTGTTATAAATGCTGCTTTTTGACTTACTTCAGCAAAATCAACATCACCAACTAGACGATAACTCCGTTTTTTCGTATTGTCTTTAACTCTGGTAATACCTACATCAATAACAGTAACGCCATCTTTAACCATATTGCCTTTTAAAAATTCAGGAATACCGATAGCTGCAATAATAATATCGGCTTTTTTAGTAATAGTAGCTAAATTTTTTGTGCGACTATGTGCTAAGGTTACGGTTGCATTACCTGCTTTTCGTTTTTGACTCATTAAGATACTCATTGGTCTTCCAACAATATGACTTCTTCCTAAAACTACTACATTTTTACCTGAAGTTTCAATAGCATATCGTTCTAATAATTCCATAACCCCAAAAGGAGTTGCTGGCAAAAAACAAGGTAAATCTAAGGTCATTCTTCCTACATTGGTTGGGTGAAAACCATCTACATCTTTATCAGGGTTTACCAACATTAGTACATTTTGTTCATCAATATGTTTTGGTAATGGCAGTTGTACAATAAAGCCATCAATAGCTACATCCTTATTTAAAAGTTCAATTTCGTGTAATAATTGTTCTTCGGTAGTATCGGCTGGTAAATCAATAAGTGTGGAGTTGAAACCAACCAGTTTACAAGCTTTAACTTTACTATTTACATAAGTCATACTTGCACCATCTGTACCAACTATAATAGCAGCTAGATGTGGTATTTTACCATTATGTTCTCTAATTTTTTTTACAGCAATAGCAATTTCTTCTTTAATGTCGTTAGCTGTTTTTTTACCGTCTAATAATGTCATGGTTCGTTTCTTTTATAGATGTATATATGAATTCTTGCTTTTTCAAATTTTTGTATTATGGTATAATTATCATCTAAATTAATGTAGGCTCCATCCGATAGGTTATACACATTCGAATAGAAAATATATTGATTTTTAGTATTGTAATCTTCAAATTTACGAAAATCATTGTACATATCTACATAGAATAAGTGTGAAGCATTGGGAAAAAATGTGGCTGTTTTATCTAACGAAATATTTTCGTTATCTAAATAAGAAATGGCTTGTTTTCGTAAATTAAAATAGGGTAGATGTGCTAATGAAGCATCCCAACCTTGGGCGATATTTCTTGGATAAATCCATAAATTACCACTAATTAACGCAATTATTAATATAGAATAAATAACTTTATTAGAATTAAATAAATTTGTAATAAAATGAAAAGCTATAATAGTTAAGAAAATGTATGAAGCCATAAAATAACGATGCCCAAACGAATTTGTACTAAATATACTTATGATAATCACAACAAAAACAGAGGTAAAAGCAAGTAAGGCTAGTTGTTTGGTTTTTTTAGTAAACGCTTTTCCTTTAAATTTATAAAGACTATATAGAATGAACATGAAAATGAAAATTCTACCAAAATCAGCATACCGATGTATTAGAGTAGCGATATTTCTAACCAATCCATTAAAACTAATAAGTTGATGATTATTTGCCCAAGGTGAATTTTCGTGAGATATAAACCATCCTTTTTGCATATAATGTATAATTAAATAACTAAGACCAAAAACACTACTTATAACATAGCTTAGGATGAATTTAGGGTTTAGTATTTCTTTAAATTTTCTCTTTTGTATGTATAAATTATTTAAAAATTCAAATAAAAATACGCCACCACAAAGCATCATACTTCTTATAGAAATAATGCTTAAAAAAGAAAGTGCAATAATTTTAAGGTAATACTTGTTATGTAAAATGGCATTTATTGCCAAAAACAAAAAGAATAATTGAATTATTTCAGGGTTTACATGTAAAAATTGTGCCGATAATGTTGGGTCAACTAAAACTAAAATAAAACCAAAAAAAGAAGCTATATTTGATTTGGTATAAAAACAAATCAGTTTAAAAATTTGATAGAGTAGCCCAAAAACAAATGGAATCATCACCAGGTGACTTACCCATAATTCTCTGCCAAATATTTTCCAAGCAAAGGCATTTAAAAACCCTAAAGTTGGTGGATGTCCAGAATCAAAAGCATCTGGTACAAACCAATTGAAAATACCATTTTCAAAAAGGTGATTTCCAAGCTTAGATACAAATAGAACATTGTCCCAAAAGAGACCAATTCTATAGGATATTACAAAAATAAATAGAGTAATACTTAAAAATAATAAAATTCTACTTCGATTACTTTTAGTAATTGTTTGAATAACTTTAAGAAAAAAACATTCCATTTTAAGTAGCATATTCTCGTACCTTTGTTATAATATAATCTTCTAATTTATATAAGTTTTTAGATGTAGTGTCGTAACTTTTTGACCCATATAATCGTTCAATTTGATCTGGAATAATTCCAATATAAAACGGAATTAAATGCACTATTTTTAGAACTAATAGTAACACTTTTTTTGGTAAAGGTATTACTACTAGTTTTTTATGGTTTTTAACCAATTGAATTATTTCTTGAAAAGTATATTTCCCATTTCCATTAATATTTTTAATCGTATTATTTTGAAAATCAGTAAAAATATATTGGAATAATAGCTTGGTGACATCGTCTATGTGAATTGGTGAAAACTTAGAACGCATTCCTTTTGGACAAAGCACATAACTTTTCTTAATTGTATCTTGAATTAATTTTTCAATTCCTTCGTTATTGTTAGCTCCAAAAACTTCTGAAAGTCTAAGTATTGTCCAGTTTTCACAATTTTTTCGTATATAATTTTCAGCGTCTAATTTACTTTTTCCATAAGCGCCACTATTTTTACTTGCTGTATTTGAACTTATATAAACGATTTTTTTTATTGCTGTTTTGTTAGCCGCATCAATTACTATTTTTGTAGCATCTACATTGGTTTTTTGATATTCTTTTTTGAAAAACGCATGAGTTACAGCAGCGGCATGAATAAGAATGTCAGAATTATTTAAATAAGATTTGTAGGTTGTTAATTCATTTAAATCACCATAAATTATTTTACAATTGGAAGAGGAAACAATGCTTTTATTTCTTGTTAAACCAATAACGTCATAAAGGGAAAAGTCTATTTTTTTAGTGAGTTCCTTCATTAACATGGAAGAAATACCAGTAATAAAAATTCTTTTTTTCATGATTTAATATCTTTCCATTTAAATTGAATAAGATTGCGAACAAATTCAACAATTGCCGAAAACTTCACAAAAGAGGAGCGACCTTGCAAGGCATAAAAGTCCGTTTTAAATTCATAAAACGGAATATTTAATTTATTAATTGCAAGCATTATTTCGGCATCAATAAACCAATCGTCTGAGGTAAGGTTCATTTGTTGATAAATTTCTCGTGTAAAAATTTTAGGTTTAGAATTGATGTCCTTTGCTTTTAAAGAAGGGAATAGTAAAGAAAAAATAAAGTTATACACTTTGGATATAAATTTTCGATAAAAACCATCTTCTCGCTTAATTCGATAGGTTTTTACTAAACCGTATTTACCAGTTTTAATTTGTGTAAAACATTGTGTGATATTCTCGATAGGAAACTGTCCATCGCCATCAATGACACAAAGATATTTGCCTGTTGCTATGCGAAGCCCTTCTTTCATATCCCAGCCCATCATACCTTGTTTTGATTTACAAATGGTTTTATAAACAGGGTCTTTTTTAGCTATTTTTTGAACAATTTCAGCAGTTTTATCTCCCGAATTTTCCATATAATTGGCAACTAATACTATTTCAAAACTATGGGTAATTTTTTCGGCTATTTTTTTAACTTTAGCAACAAATGGTATTATTTGATACTCTGATCTATAACATAAAATTATGATGGATAGTTCAGGAATATTTACCATAAATTCTTTGTTTAAATATCGATTATACGATTGGGTTTTATTTTAAACCTTGCATCATTTGCATCATTTTTTTACCGCCACTGCCTTGCATCATTTTCATCATTTTACTCATTTGGGTAAATTGCTTTAAAAGCTGATTAACTTCTTGTACCGAAGTACCAGAACCTTTGGCAATTCTCTTTTTTCTTGAAGCATTTATAACGGTTGGTTTGGTTCTCTCTATAATTGTCATCGAATGAATTATTGCTTCAATTCCTTTAAAAGCATCATCATCAATATCAACATCTTTCATTGCTTTACTAGCACCAGGAATCATGCCAACGAGGTCTTTCATATTCCCCATTTTTTTAATTTGCTGGATTTGTTTTAAAAAATCATCAAAACCAAATTGATTTTTAGCAATTTTCTTTTGTAATTTTCGAGCCTCTCCTTCATCGTATTGTTCTTGCGCTCTTTCTACCAATGAAATAACATCACCCATTCCAAGAATACGTTCTGCCATACGATCTGGATGAAAAACATCAATTGCGTCCATTTTTTCACCAGTACCAATAAACTTGATTGGTTTATTTACTACCGATTTTATAGATAATGCAGCTCCGCCACGTGTGTCACCATCTAATTTAGTAAGTATAACACCATCAAAATTAAGAATATCATTAAAGGTTTTTGCAGTATTTACAGCATCTTGACCAGTCATAGAATCTACTACAAACAAAGTTTCTTGTGGGTTGATGGCTTTGTGAATGTTGGATATTTCATCCATCATTTGTGTATCTACTGCTAAACGACCAGCAGTATCAATAATCACCACATTTTTACCATTTGCTTTGGCATGTTTAATAGCATTTTTTGAAATTTCAACAGGGTTTTTATTATCAGGTTCTGCGTATACTTCTACACCAATTTGATCACCTACAATTTGTAGTTGATTTATCGCCGCTGGTCTGTAAACATCACAACCAACTAATAATACTTGTTTTGCTTTTTTGTTTTTTAAGTAATTGGCTAATTTACCCGAAAAAGTAGTCTTACCCGAACCCTGTAAACCAGACATTAAAATAATAGTTGGTGTGCCTTTTAAATTTAAACCAACAGTTTCGCCACCCATTAATTCGGTTAGTTCATCTTTAACCAACTTAATCATTAATTGCCCTGGATTTAATGTAGTTAATACATTTTCTCCAATAGCTTTGGTTTGTACTCGTTTGGTAAAATCTTTGGCAATTTTAAAATTAACATCGGCATCTAATAATGCCCTGCGAACTTCTTTTAAAGTTTCGGCAACATTAATTTCGGTAATTTTTCCGTGTCCTTTTAAAACATGAAAGGCTTTATCTAATTTTTCACTTAAATTATTAAACATATTGTGTATTTATATATCGTACAAAGATAAAAAAAACGTTACGTATTTATGTCAATGCATTAAAAGATTTTTTAATAGTGGATAACTTTATGGTTGCTTTAGGTTTAGTTATTCTTTTTAATCTATTTTTGTAGTATAAATTAACAATAAACACAAAATATACTATGGGAATTTTTGATAGATTTTTCAAAAAAACAAAAGAAGTTACTAATGAAGCTATAGAGGTTGGAAAACATATAGCAGATAATGCTGGTGAGATTGCAAGCGATTTAGCAGATAAAGCGAAAGATGTTGGAGAGGATTTACTAGAAAAAGGAAAAGAATTTGCTGATAATGCAGGCGATATTGCTGAAGATTTTGCAGATAAAGCTAAGGAAGTTGGTGGTGATTTATTAGAAAAAGGAAAAGAAGTAGCCGATGTAGCTGTTGAAAAAGGAAAAGATTTTATCGAAAACGCTCCAGAAATGGCAAAAAATTTTGCCGCTAAAGCCAAAGTAGTTGGTGGCGATATGTTAGAAAAAGGAAAAGATTTGGCAAATGATGCTGTAAAATTATCGGAAAATGCAGTTACTAAAGCTAAAAATGCTTTAAGTGATAAATCGGAAGAAGAGGAGTAGTATTTTTTATATGCTATAAATAATTGAAAGATTATTCTAAAACTATATAGTCAACATTTTTATATTAAATTTGGAAGATAAAAATGTAGATAGATTTAATTAGTGATTATAATATATTTTTCATATTCCATTGCCAAGTTTCTTGATATGGGTAAACCTCATACTTTGAAGAATCTTCATTATTACTTTTTCCTTTATCCATTAATTTTATAGCATCATCTCTATTTCCAGTATATTTTAAACATAAACTTTTGTAATATTGTGCATCAGAAAAAGTAGGGTGTTCTTTTAATACTTTATCAAATTCTAAAATGGACTTACTATAATTGCTAAGCTCATAATGTGTTATTTTATTGCTAAATAAAATCGGTCTAAATAGTGTACCCAATCTGTTCCGTTCTTTTTTTCTACTTTATTGATAGTTTCTTGTAATACAACCAACGATTTTTTTATATTGATTTAATTGTAAATAACAAATACCCATATAAAATTCAAGAGAATGATCTTGCTCGTATGTTGTGCCAAATTATTTTTTATAGATGGCGAAATCATTTAAAGTAGAAGTGTAATCTTTAGCAAAGATACATTTTTTAAAAAACCAGTCTTGACAACCACTTTTCCCGATCTAATTCGACTGCTTTGTTGTAATACGAAATGGCAAGTGAATACTTTTTTTGTTTCCAAAAAGGCAATGCTTTTTGCTGTTACAAATATGTAATTGTAGAATCTTTTTGAAGCCCTTTGTTTATCCATTATCCCATTCTTTAGTTAGATAGTAATATTTCCAAGCACCTTTTTTTAAGTATTTATCTAGAATTTTATTTTGATTTTTTTACTATACGTTTTTATTTAATAGGTTTTTCAGTACAACTAGAAATACTTAAAACAAGTATTAATACAACATAGCTATTTTCATTTAACTATTAATTATTTTAAAACTGTAATATCTATTGTAAACCCTATGTCATCTGAAATAAGATAATTAAGAGGTACGCCTTTTGACCCTTTATTATGATATTTTAAACCCCAATCTGACCTATCTATTACAAAATCTTCAGATTTTATAGATACTTCGTTTTCAGACACGTTAATATTAGCATTAAATGTAATACTATTTGATACATTTAAAATTATTAAATTACCAGTAATTTTTGAATTATACTTGCCTTTTATGGTTTCTAAATTAGTTAATTGAAATTTAGATGTCGGATATTTTTCAACATCAAAAAAATCAACAGATTTTAAATGTTCTGTCAAATTTTTGTTATCTTCATCTGATAAATTATCTACAGTTAATTTATGCATATTAATAGTGATGTTAATAGTAGTTATTTTTTGGTTTTTCACTAAAATAATAGCGTCTTTATAATAAATTTTCCCTAACCTTTTGCCAATTCCTCCTAAATGTGATGCTCGCCATTCTAAAAAACTACCTGCTTTAATATTTTTAAACATAGTAGCGTTTGTAGTATCAACAATATTAATTATTTCTGCTTTAGCAAAGGCTGTTTTTTTGTCATTATTTTGGCAAGAACTAATTATAACAACTAGTAATAGCATAGATAATTTGATGTGTTTTTTGATCATATTTTATTTTTTTCGTTTAATATTATAAGGGTAATTTTGGAATTTAAATTCATTTTTTCCTTGGTCTGATATGTATATTTCAGTTGGATGAACACTTGCTTTTAATACGTAATCGGGAAACCACATTCTGTCAACTGGTACAACAACGAACAAACCGTTTTCATCACCAATGAACATTGAACTTCCAAATGCATCCAAATTATAAGCAGTTTTTAACTCTGCTGCTAAATCAGAAGGATTTTCTACGGGAGTTCCTATTTCACTAACACATAGTAAATCAGAAACAGAAAACTTACCACTTCTATCATTATCTAAAGTATGTCTTGCTATTAATTCTCCAATATTCCCTGCCGGATCTCTAAAATACATAGCGTGAGCATCCCAAAAATCGAAATAGAAAATATCATCTCCTAATAATGGTGTTTTTTTAGAAAGCCATTCTTGTGCTAATTTATATTTATTTGAAGGAATATTGATAGCATAATGGTATGTTGGTTCAGTACCATCTTTCACCTCTTTAAAACGTAATATAGATTCACCTATTTGCATAGAAAATTCTGTATTATTATGATTAATAATTGGAAATTTTAGAATTTTAGAATAGAACTCACATTGCTCTTTTAACTTTGATGTGTACAACGTAATCTCTGGAAAACGACAACTGTTAGAGTTAATTGGTTTTGAAGTTGCTGTTAATTGATCCAAAGCTTGCGCTTGATTATGAAGTAACATAAGTGCTGCAAATGACATTGTGGCTTTTACAAATTTTCTTCTTTTCATAATTTAATGTTTGAACTTATTAGTTTTTAATTATTTTTTTAGTTTCTGTCCCTAATTCTGTCTTAATTTTTAAATTATAAACTCCAGAATTTAAAATAGAAATATCAAGATTATATTCTAATATTTGGTTTGGTGCTGAAAACTCTAATACCTGTTTTCCTAATAAATCATATACAGAAATATGTTTAATAGTTGTAGGAGATTTAATGGTAATTGTATTTGTTGTAGGATTAGGGTAAATAACACTTCTGTTGAATATAGTTTCATTTATAGAAAGTGAAATATCATTTAAATCTATTCTTACAATTTTAGTATTCCATTCTGATACATAAAGAAATTTATCTCCAGAGTCAAAAGCTTTTGCTGCTATGCCAATAGGATTACTAAATACATCAGTACCAGTAATAGTTTCTGCAATTGGCGAAACGGCTAAAGGATCAAATCTATGTATCCCAACAAAATTTGAATAATATATATAGCCATCAAACTTGATTAAATCTAAGATACTAGAATCTGTTGGATTTGAATATAGTAATGTTGCTGGTCCAGCAAAAAATAGGCTTTTGGTATAGATATCACCATTTTTTAAACCAATATATAGAGTCGAACCATCGATATGTAATGATCTAGGTCTAGCAATACCATCAAAATTTAAATATACAGATGACGTTAAAGGTGGTGTTAATGATACATTTTCTCTTACTACATTAAACGAAGAATATTCAGTTCTGTATAAATAGTTGGATCTATATACCATATCACTTTCTCGAACTGACTTCGTACTAGAAAATAAAGATTCTGGTTCACTAGCGCCAGTAATGTCAAGTTTGAAAATTTCACCAATTGCACCAGCAAAATAGTTTGAACCACAGTATATATATTCTCCGTTTTTTGCTAAACCAGCAGGCCAATCAACACCAGAATATTCAAATGAAGTTACAACCGTTTCAGAAGGCAAGCCCTCAACTAAATCAATACGTTTTACTAGTATAGAATTTTCTCCATCAACAATTCCCAAATCGGTGAAGTATAAATAATTGTCTTCTATAAGAATATTATCAGTCCAAACTGATGTTTTATAATCTGTAAATTGTGCGTTAATTTGACTAAACAAACAAATAGATACTAACGATAGAATAATTTTTTTAAACATAATAGGTAGATTTTATGCTAAAATAGAGATACAATACAATGACATTCAAATTAAATGTACGAATGATATGTAATTAGGTATTAAAGAGTTATTGCTAAGTATATTGTATTAAAAAAAACACGATATAGTTAATTAATTGGTTTAACTATTTTAAACAAGTCTTCTTTATAGGTTTTACCAACTGGTATTTTTTGCTTATTAATATAGGCTAAATTACCTGTGAGTTTTTCTATATAATTAATATTAATGATAAAAGACCTGTGGATTTGAAGAAAACAATCTTGTTTTAAATAACCAACCCAGTTTTTTAAAGAGTCTATAAATGAAAGACTTAATTCTTTACTCACTACAGTTACGTAATTTCTATCCGATTGCACATAAATTATAGTACTCAAATTTATTTTATGCAAGACTTTATCTACATTAATAAAAATAAATTCATCATTTTTAGTAACTTCTTTAATAGATTGATATTGAAGTTTTGGAACAGTATTATATTGCCTTGACTCTATTTTATTAATAGATTTTAAAAAGCGTTCAAAACTAAATGGTTTTACTAAATAATCTAGAATAACATCATATTCAAAACTTTCAACAGCATAATTAGTGTATGCTGTAGTCATTATGACAAATGGTGGGTTTTTAAGTGTTTTTAAATAATCAAGTCCAGAAATTGTAGGCAAATTAATGTCTAAAAACACAATATCAATAGTTTCTGATTGTAATATAGAATTAGCTTTAAGTGCAGCATTAAAAACTCCAAGAAGTTTTAAGTCTGGTACTTTTTCAATGTAACTTATTAATATTTCTTGTGCAGGCACTTCATCTTCAATAATTATACAGTTCATTCTAAATTAATTTTTAAGTCTACTATAAATGTTCCATTATTCTTTTTGATATTTAAAACAAAATTATCGTTATATATTAATTGTAATCTTTGTTTTAAGTTTTTTAAACCAATTTGTGTTGAATTTTCTTTGTGTTGATTAATATTGGTTTCAAATTCATTTGTACAAATAAAATGAAGTTTTCCTTTTTGAACGCTTAAATAAATATCAATATTACTTAATTCATCATCTTTGTAAATTGCGTGTTTGAAAGCGTTTTCTATTAAATCAATAAGAATTAATGGTGCTATAGAATGATTGTAAGAATCTATTTCTTTTTTATAATTAATTTTATTTATTCCTTGAGTACGTAATTTTTGAAATTCAAGATAATTACCTATAAAGGCTAAATCCTTTTCAAGGTCAACTAATGTGTCTGTGCTTTGATTTAAGATATATTTTAAATTTTCGGATAGCATTAAAATCATTTCAGCAATAGTGTCACTTTCTTTTAATGCTTGTGCATAAATAGTATTTAAACTATTTAATAATACGTGAGGATTAATTTGCGATTTTAAAAATTTTAATTCTATTTCTATTTTATCTTTATGGGCTTTTTCTAACTCTTTCTGTTTGTCGTAAAATCGTAATACAACCCAAATAAATGATAAAAAAATAAAAGGTATCAAGATAACCCAAAAATTAATAGAAAAACAAGTGAAAATATTAGTGTTTCCTATTAAAATATAGGAATAAAAAAATACGGCAGAAAATAATAGTAAAAAAACTATTAAAGCATAAGTTATATAACTTTTTCGTTTAAAAAAATAGGGTAATAATAATTGGTCATTAAAATATGCAATTGCTGAAACCAATAATAGCATATCGAATTCTATTCTATCATACCAGTTTAAATTGGTATCATAAGACGGGTCTAATACATATAGTACAACAATATAAAATATCCAAAATAAGGAGTGAATAGTAAATCTAATAATTTTATTTTGTTTCATTTATATAGTAATAGTCTTACAAAAATACAGAGAATTATAATTGTTATTCAAAAAAATGTATGAATGTCTATTTGTAAGGTATTATGTATGTGTTGATATGTATGAGTTGTCAATTATTTAGAAGTAATCAAAACATTATTAACTTTCTCTACATTACAAAATCTTCATGGTAATTTATCATTATAGATCTACTGACCTTTGATGAGTTTTTCAGAGAAATTAATTAAATCTTTAAAAAAGGAAGTAAAGTCTTTTTCAAAATCTAGATAATGTTCATTTAAGTCCGCAATTGCTATATGCATTTGTGATTTGCCATTGGTCCGTTTATTAACACCAATTAATGATTTTTCGATACCAATTAAGGTTGCATAACCCGATAACCATTTTTGCTCTTTCATAAATGGCAAAATAGATTGTACTTTTTTGGGTAAGATTTCAAAATGATTTTCTAAAATAGTTAAAAAGTCATTTTCGGTTTCAATGAGAGAAGTCTTAGAATATGTATTCCAATTTTTAGCTAAAAAATGATCGTATAGTATGTCAATAATAATTCCATCATAATGACCATATCGCTCGTGTAACCTTCGTTTGCTTTTTCGAACAATTTGGTGTGCATCGGTAAAACTATCAATTTTACGATGTAATAGAATACCTTTTTGAACGCCTATTGGCAAGTGTTTGTATTTATTACCTTTAATGAAATCCGCAATAAAATTACCTAAGATTAATTCGGTATTATTATTAGAAAGATATATGTGTGCGAGGAAATTCATATAATAATTTTTCCTCTAAAAAAATTAATTATTCAACATTACAGGCATAACCAACATCGTGATTTCTTCGCCATCTTCTAAACCGTCTAATGGTTTTAAGATTCCAGCTCTATTCGGTAAAGACATATGAATTTGAACATCATTAGAATTTAAGTTATTCAACATTTCTAATAGAAAACGAGAATTGAAACCAATTTGCATATCGTCACCTTGGTACGCACATTGTAAGCGTTCGTCTGCTTTGTTTGAAAAATCAATATCTTCGGCAGAAATATTTAATTCGGTACCAGCCATTTTTAAACGAATTTGGTGTGTTGTTTTACTAGAAAATATAGAAACTCTACGAACCGAGTTTAAAAAGGAACTTCTATCTAAAGTTAAAATATTTGGGTTTTCTTTAGGAATTACTGCATCGTAGTTTGGATATTTCCCATCAATTAAACGACAAACCATAATACTATTATCAAACGTAAATTTAGCATTTGAATCGTTATATTCTATAGTAACATCTTCGTCTAAACTAGCTAAAATACTTTTTAATAAAGTAAGTGGTTTTTTAGGCATAATAAATTCAGAGGATTGATCTGACTTTAAATCCGTACGTGTATATTTTACTAATTTATGTGCATCCGTAGCAACAAAAGTAAGTTCATCTGTAGAGAATTGGAAAAAAACACCACTCATCACAGGTCTTAAATCATCATTACCAGAAGCAAAAATAGTTTTTGAAATTGCATTAGCTAAAATGGATCCATTAATTTTGGTAGTACTAGGGGATTCTAGTTCAATTGCTTTTGGAAATTCAGCACCATCTAAATATGCCAAAGAATATTTACCACTTTGCGAACTTATTTCAATAGTATTATTGTCTTCCGTTTTAAAGGTTAAAGGTTGCTCTGGAAAAGTTTTTAAAATATCTAACAATAATTTTGCAGGAACCGCAATTTCGGCAGTTTCATCTGCTTCAACAGCAATCACCGAAGTCATAGTAGTTTCTAAATCTGACGAAGAAACTTTTAACTCATTAGCACTTAATTCAAACAAGAAATTATCTAAAATCGGTAAGGTATTGTTAGAATTAATAACGCCACCAAGCGTTTGTAAACTCTTTAATAATTGTGAACTGGAAACTATAAACTTCATTTGTTTTCGTTTTAATTGAGGTGTTTTAATAGTAAACACATTAAGTTACAAATATATTAAATATATTGAGATGAATGGGTAAATTTAGTATTCTTTTATTGTGTAAAACGGAATTCAATTTGTTTATTTTTAATAAACAAAACCTACAACTCAAAAATTTTATCGACACTCCAAGCTAAAGGTTTGGCGTTAAATAATGGTTTTGTTTTTGCCCAAACAGATTGGAATAAATCCGACTTCCTATAATTCTCTAAGTCCGTTTCATTTCTCCAATAGCTATAGGTGAAAAATATATTAGGATTTGTTTTGTCGCGATACATTTCTAATAAAAGGCAACCTTTTGTATGGCGTATTTTTTCTTTAACAGATTTAAAATTAGTAATAAACTCCGTAATTTTTTCAGGCTGAAATTCCATTTTTACAATGCGTACAAAATAATCATTTTTTGTAGTATTCATAATCATTTTGTTAGAAGAATCGAATAGTAATAGTATCTCTATAATGCAAACCTAATAAGCTAGAAGCGCCACCAACCGATTTTAAATTAGATCGATAAATAGCAATCTCTAGTAAATCATCGGTATTAAATAAGACTAGTTTTTTGCCATCATCATTTCTGTTGCCAGTTTCTAATTCAAAATTAACAATATCATTATATTTTTGATAAATTTTGGTAAATGTATAATAACGTGCTTTTATTTCAAAGTCACGACCTTTTCTAATGCTTTCAAAAGTGTTTTTGTTAATATTACTAATTACATTACCAAAGTTATCTACATAAATCACATTGCCAATTAGCTGATTTTTTTCTGGATTTATAAAAGGCTTAATCTCTGTTGCTTCTTTTGTTGTTTCTAATTTTTTACCAATCACATCTAGGTTTCCGCCTCTCGTAATGTGACATGCTACACTGATGAAGTTAGCTAAAAAATGATTTTTAGTATCTTCTTTTGGTAAGGTTATTTCTAAAACTTTTTCAGCTTTTAAATGCGATGTTATTAAAGAAATTAAACCGTTATCAGCGCAAATAAAATAGTGATTATCAAACAAAAAAACAATATGTTTATTTTCGATACTCCATTCGGAATCTACAGCTATTATATGCACGCTACCTTCAGGAAAATGGATATAAGCATTTTTAATGATATACGCTGATTCGTTTATACTAAAAGGAGTGATTTCATGAGAAATATCCACTATTTTGGCATTTGGTAATTCGCTATAAATACGACCTTTTAGAGCACCAACAAAATAATCCTTTGTGCCAAAATCGGTTGTTAATGTAATTATAGGGTTGCTCATTAGTTTAAATGGTTAACAAATCAATAAAAAAGTTGATAAATTAAT
>CAZOQL010000029.1:0-17418 GCA_964582005.1 uncultured Flavobacteriaceae bacterium
TGGTTTAAAAACATCTATTTTTAATACCTATAACGATTTTTAATTTCTAAAAAAAAAACCATAATCTTTGCCTTGTAAATTTTTATCAATAATCACATGGTCAAGCTCGAAAACTTTTGCTAATACAATGCCTTGTCATAAACCAAATACCAATTAAAATCTCATCTTCATACATACCAATACATTGGTAATTTTGCTCTACCATTTCCAAAAGACGTTTTTTTAATAAATTCGTTGGGGCTTTAATATTAACCTGAGTTCGACCTAAGATTCGTTTTCAGTTTGAATTAATTTTTATTCAATTTGAAGTCAAATTTAAGAAGGACTAACTGGTTAGTTTTAAAAATTCAAAAAAAAATTGATTAAAATTCATCAAATCCGAAGAAGACACAAAGAAAAGGCAATCTTAGGTCGAACTCAGGTTATTAAGTTGCTGCAAAAGAGGAATTATAATTAAAATATTTTCTTTCGGAATTATTTTCATATCTACCATGAAGAATGTAAGTTTGCTTTTTTATTCAAAAATATTAATTATCTCTTTTAAATGATGAAATATCTTACTTTATTTTTACTACTTTTTTTAATTTCTTGTGACAGCAAATCAAACTTAACTCCAGAAGAAATAAGAACTGGCACCTTTAAAACTTTTTTAGACGATAGCGATATTAACTCTATTGCCACAAGAAATGACTCAATTCAAATAGAAACTTTTAATCAAAAAAAAGACACGTTTCGTATTAAATGGAAATCTAATTTTGAATACTCTTTATTCAAAAAAAACCCTCAAACAGCTATTGATAGTTCAGAATTTGTTATAAAAATTACTGGAATTAGTAAAAACTCGTATACTTTTAGAGCCTATTACAAAGGTTCTAATTTCAAACAAACAGGTAAAGCAATAAGACAAAAATAACGCTATAAAGCTTTCATTCTTTCGAATTGGAATTTTGTAATTTTCAAATTGAAAACAGCCCAATCAAATACTATTTCCCTTTAAAATTAATTAATCTGCTGATAGATAGTATTTTATATTAAAAAATGTACTTATTAACAATTAACTGTAAGTTACTAACAATTTAATGTGGTTATTAACATTTTTATTATATATTTGTCTTCATATAATAAATTTTATTAACCAATACATTTTTATTTATGGCATTTGAAATAGTTAAAACTGCAACTACTGGAAAAGTGAAACGCACTATTGAAAGTAATAACACTATTGAAAGTACTAAAAAGAAAGCTTATGATAAATTTTCTTTTTTGAAAGATTACAATTCTTACAAAAACACTAGTAAAGAAATATTCCTATCTCCAAACTTAGAAATAGTCACTAGAGTAAACACCAATGGTAATGTCAAATTTTGCAATGCTGCACACACTTTAACTACAGGCTATAATGAAAATGAAATACTACATAACAAAACTAGTATTACAATGCACCCTGAAATGCCAAAGGTTATTTTTAATTACATAATAACTGCTTTAAATAAAAGAAATGAGGCTATAGCAATAATAAGGCATCTTGACAAAGATGGCAATTCTTATTGGTTAAATACACATTTCACACCCAACAAAGGCAAAAAATTAAGCCTTGCCTATAGCAGCAAAGCATATCCATCATCTAAAAAAACTATAAAAAAGTTTCGAAAAATATATAGCACTCTGTTTTTATTAGAAAATCATGTAAATGAAAATACTGCATTAAAATATTTTGAAGGTTTATTAGAAATGGAATACGGAAATTACAATGGCTTCACTATGAGTGCCTTTGAATAAAAAAATAAGTTATTTAAGTATTGTCTAAAACCATTTTATGATTTCATAAAATGGTTTTTTTTGTTTTTTTATTACTATTGTCCGATAAAACCCAAAATTAGTTAAAAACATACTTCTAAGGGAGCAATAAATATAACGATTGGTTACTATTTTTGAGTGTTGGCTATATATTTAGTTTTAATTAAAAAAATAAAAGAGTAAATTCCTTTTCCTATTCTTTTTTAAAATTATAAGTGCCTTAAGTAAGCCCTTATATGTTGTTGTTTTTTAAAAGCGAGTTGTAAAACTCGCTTTTCTATTTAAATACTGTAACTTGTTAAAAATATCTTTTATGTATAAAATATCATTTTTATTTAGCATATTATTAATTACATCAATTGGGTTCTCTCAAAAAAACAAGGTTATAGATAGCCTTCTAAATATTGCTACAACCAATACAAATGATAGTATTGTAATGGCAACTTACAATAAATTAAGAAGAGCAACCTATTACTCGGATGCCAAGGCTTCAAAAAATTACACGCAAAAATATTTGGAATACGCGCAAAAACGAAATGATTCTGCACAAATTATATTGGCACATTTTTATTTAGGAAACGCCAATGTGATGAGTGGTAATTATGAAGATGCTCTTAAAAAATACTTAATATCTGCTAATTATTACGAAAAAAAGAAAGATTTTAACAGATATGCCTCTGTATTAAATTCTCTTGGCGCTGTTCATGAAAAAACTAAAAACGATTCACTTTCGTTACACTATTATAAGCTAGCTCGTAAAACAGGGAAATCCATTAAAGATTATAAGCGAAGTGGTATTGCTTCTATAAATATTAGTAATATATATAATAATAAAAAGAACTTTAAAAATGCGCTATTTTTCTCTGAGGACTCCGTAGAAGATTTAAAAACACATCCCAGTTATCAATCTTTTTTAACGCTTGCCGAAATTAATTTAGCATCGGTTTATAATAATACCAATGCTTACGCAAAAGCAAATAAATTGTATGATAAATTACTAAAAAAAATAGATAGTACAAAAGATATGTACAGCTATGCAGGGATTTTGTTAGGAAAAGGTACGGCATTATTCCAACAAGGATATACAAAAAAAGCAAAACCATTTGTGGAACAAGCGTATCAAAAATTTAAAAATAATAATTTTACCGATGAGCAATTTCAAATGATACCTCAACTTATAGACATTTATAAAAATTTACATAAGTATAAAAAAGCCGTTTCTTTATATGACACTTATACAAGCTTAAACGATTCCATCTTAAGCCATAAGCAAGATAAAAATGTTGCAGAAGCGGTACAAAAATATGAAACCGATAAAAAAGATGCGCAATTAAAAGTGTTGTCACTTGAAAATGAAAAAACGACTCAGCAAAAAAAAATGTTTTTATACTTAGCACTTGCTGGTTTACTTATTGCTGGGGTAATTGGTTATTTTTTACGAAAAAACAGAAAAACAACTAAAATACTAGCTTTCAAAAACACACAACTTAATAAAGCTTTAAAAGATAACGAAGTACTTTTAAAAGAAACACATCATCGGGTAAAAAACTCCTTACAAATGATTTCAAGTTTACTCTATTTACAATCGGAAAACATTGAAGATGAAAAAGCAGCATCATCCGTAAAAGATGGACAAATACGTGTAAAATCTATGGCACTTATTCATCAGAAATTATATCAAAAAGACAATTTAACTGGTGTAGAAGTGTCAGATTATATCAATGATTTAGCTGTAAGTATTTTTCAATCGCATAATGTTAATAATGAGGATATTGAATTGAAAATCAATTCCGATAAAATGATTTTGGATATTGATACTATTACACCTATTGGCATCATTATTAATGAATTAATTGTAAATATACTTAAACACGCTTTTGATAAAACAATTAAAAATCCAAAAATTTCCATTTCGCTGACTAAAAAACAGAACACACTTGAACTAAAAGTAGCGGATAATGGTAAAGGAATTGATTTGACAAAGAGGAGAAAAAAATCTTTTGGAATGAAATTGATTAAATCTTTATCGAGAAAATTAAAAGCCGATTTAGAAATTAGTAATAAAAATGGTACTTTAGTAAAATTAAGCATAAAACGATTTAGTATTAAATAAGAGGTGAGAAACATAAAATGAGCAAAAAAATATACATTGTAGAAGACGAACCGCTAATTGCTGATACCATTGCGCACGCGCTAGAAAAAGAAGGTTATGACGTTTGCGGTATTGCAGATAATGCCAAAGAAGCACTTTATGATATTGATGACTTAAAACCCGATTTAATTTTACTAGATATTAATATTATTGGCAACATTACGGGCATTGAATTAGCAGAAAAAATAAATGAAAAATTTAATATTCCGTTTGTGTTTTTAACATCGCTATCCGATGAAGATACCATCAACCAAGTTAAAAAAACAAATCCATCTGGCTTTTTAAGTAAACCATTCAACGAAGCTGGTTTGCGATCCAATATAGAAATTGCTTTATTTAAGTTTGAACAAAAAAAAGAAGAGAAAACTCTCATAAATAATGCCTTTTTTATTAAAAATAAAGGCGAATTAATAAAGGTGAATAAAACCGATATTATTTATATTGAAGCCTATGATAATTACTCTAAGCTTATTTGCATTAAAAAAGAATATTTACTCAGTTTTACCTTAAAAAGTATGTGTGAAAAATTGAACGAACCTAATTTTATTCGCATTCATCGTTCTTACTTAATTAATATTAATAAAATTGATTCCTTATTTGATGGTTATGTGTTTATTTCTGGTAAAAAAATACCCATTGGCAAATCGTATAAAGCTGATTTAATGAACTCTATTTCATTATTGTAATTTTTTTTAAATAAAAAACACTATTAAAACCAATATTTTGAAAATAATCAATCTGAAATAATAAACGTTTCTGTGTAAATTTACAATTTTCAGGGAATTACAATAAATATTGGCTTCTAATTCTATCCGCTAAGTATCCTTTTTTCTTTTATTTATTTTTCCCTTAAGAAAACACGCCTTCACTAAAAAAATCAATGCGTTCACCAAATAATTGATTTTTCAATTGCTTTCTCGTCATACTTTTACCTTAACTAACAACAGCACCATTAAAAAGATGACATTGAAAAGTATTTCTACATCCAAAGATATTACCATAGAAACAGATAACAATACACTCTGTACTATTGAAATCTACACCTATTTAGGAACAATTGTTTATAAAGATGCTATTCTACCAAAAAACAAAATGATAAACATTAAAGGTTTAAATCCTGGAAAGTACATCATACATATTTCTAATGAATTTAAATTAACCAAACAGCAAATACAGATTACCTAAAATACAATTGTAAAATCGCCAACGAGAAAATGCTTTAGAGTATAAATTACCTAAGAAGGCAGTTTTAAATATAAAGAAATTACATGTTCTAATTAAGTAACCATATAAATAAATAATGACCAAATAGTAATAGGTTTTGACAGAATAATGATAGCAACAATAAGTAAAGCTCCTTAATTTTGAACTTTAATATTTACCAAAAAACAACAATTCTATTTGAATAAATTAAAACAATAAATAAACTTATTATCATGAAAAAAACACTACTCATCATTGCAACACTTGCATTTATTTCATTCTCAAATGCTCAAAATATAGGCATACCAGATGCTAACTTTAAAGCATATTTGGTTGGTAACAGTTTGATTAATTTAAATGGAGATTCTGAAATACAAACTTGGGAAGCAGCTCCTTTTAATGGAGTAATTAATGCAAGTAATTTGGGCATTACTGACTTAACAGGTATTGCCGCTTTTACATCCTTAACGAGTTTAAATTGCTCTAACAATTCATTAACAACTTTAAATCTAACATATAACACGGCTTTAACTGTTTTGTATTGTCAGAACAACTCATTAACATCTTTAAATTTAACACAAAACACGGCTTTAAGTGCTTTTCGTTGTTTTGATAATTCCTTGACAAGTTTAGATTTATCTGCTAATACGTCTTTAACTTCAGTATTGGCTTATAACAATCAACTAACAAGCCTAAATGTAGCCAATGGTAATAATTCGAATATTCTTGGTGGATATTTTAATACCACAAACAACCCTAACCTTATTTGTATAACGGTTGATGATGTTGCTTACAGTACTGCTAATTGGACAAATATAGATGCAATCACGAATTTTAGTACCAATTGTGGATGTATTGTTTCTATTCCTGATAGTAATTTTAAAAACTATTTAGTAAATAACCCTGCCATTAACACCAGTGGTGATTCGGAAATACAATGTTACGAAGCAAATCTTTTTACAGGAACAATTAATGTAAATAATTCAAGCATTACAAACTTAACAGGTATTGAGGCTTTTACGTCCTTAACTGAGTTGTATTGTGCTAATAATTCACTAACAAGTATAGACATCTCTCAAAATATAGTATTAACTGATTTTTCGTGTAATTTTAATCAAATTACGAACTTAGATGTAAGTCAAAATACCTTATTGACACTTCTTGCTTGTAGAGGTAATCAATTAACATCTATCGATGTTTCTAACAATACATTATTGCAATATTTCTCGTGTCGCGATAATCTATTAACTAACTTAGATGTATCTAACAATCCTGATTTAGTACGATTATGGTGTTTTAACAATCTATTAACTAGTTTAGATATTAAAAATGGCGCTAATACAAACATAACAAATGCCAATTTTAATGCTACAAACAACCCAAACCTTACGTGTATAGAAGTGGATGATGCTATTTATAGCACAAACAACTGGACAAATATTGATACAGCAGCAAGATTTAGTATAGATTGTAGTGCAACAGTAACTTTTGTTCCCGATGATAATTTTGAACAAGTACTAGTCTATCTTGGTTATGATGATATATTAGACAATTATGTATTTACCGCAAACATAAACACAGTAACAATAATCAATCTAGCTAATCAAAACATATCTGATTTAACAGGTATTGAAGATTTTACTGCTCTAGAAACATTGTATTTGGCAAATAACCTATTAAATACTTTAGATGTAAGTAGTAATATTCAACTTACAAATTTGCATTTTTATAATAATCAAATTACAAGTATAGACCTAAGTGCAAACGTAAATTTAAGTGAATTAACGACAATTCAAAACCCGTTAACTACTTTAGATTTAAGTCTAAATACAGCATTAACAAAAGTAAATTGTATTAATAGTTCTTTAACCAGTTTAAATATTAAAAATGGCGCCAATACCAATATAGCAAATAATGATTTCAAAATAACCAACAACCCAAACCTTACGTGTATAGAAGTGGACGATGCATCTTGGAGTGCAACAAACTGGACAAACATAGATGCAACGTCTAGTTTTAGTAGTGATTGTGGCGCTTCTCTTCAAACCTATATAGTTGACACTAACTTTGAAGCTTACCTAGAGGCAAATGCTATGGGAAATGGTATTGCAAATGACAATTACGTTACTACTGCAAATATTAATTCTGTTACTATTTTAGACGTTTCAAATCAAGGAATAGCTAATCTAACAGGTATTGAAGACTTTATTGCTTTAACCTCTTTACGTTGTAACGATAATCAACTAACAAGTTTAGATCTATCACAAAATACGGCTTTAACACAATTAAGATGTCAAAACAATTCGTTAGCAAGCATAGATATATCAACAAATTTAGCATTAACGTATCTACGTTGTTATGGTAATGCATTAACAAGTTTAGATGTATCAAATAATACAGCTTTAACCTATTTGCGTTGCGATACTAATTCATTAACAAGTTTAGATGTATCAAATAATACAGCTTTAACTTCTTTGCGTTGTTATGATAATTCACTAACAAGTTTGGATGTATCAAATAATACGTCTTTAACTTATTTAAGGTGTCAAAATAATCAACTAACAAGTCTAAATGTAGCTAATGCGCCTATAAACTCTTTGCGTTGTTATAATAATTCAATAACAAGCTTAGATATGTCAACTAATACGGATTTAACATCTTTACATTGTTATGATAATTCACTAATAAGTTTGAATATGAGAAATGGAAACAATACCAATGTTACAGATTTTTTTACTACAAACAACCCAAATTTAACTTGTATAGAAGTAGATGACGCATCTTGGAGCACAACAAACTGGACAAATATTGATACGCAGGTAAGTTACAGTGAGGATTGTAATTCAACTAGTTCGGTTAACGAAATTACTATGGAAAAACAGTATGATATCTATCCAAACCCAGCGAAAGACAACTTTAAAATAGAAAGCGATATACCTATTTCAAAAATTCTAATTTATGACAATCTAGGTAAATTAATGCTACAATTTAATGCGCAAGAAGCGTACGATGTTTCATCTTTAACAGATGGTATTTACTTTATTCAAATCAAATCTAATACTAAAACTGCACAACAAAAATTAATAATCAGCTCATTCTAAAAATTAAATAAAATGAAAAAAATTATAATAAATATCTTAGTCTTGACATTCTGTTATATTGGAAATGCTCAAATTGTAACTATTCCAGATGCAAATTTTAAAGCCTATTTGGTAGGTAATATTTGGCTTAATACAAACAACGATTCCGAAATACAAGTGAGTGAAGCAAATGCTTATACTGGAACAATTGATGTATCTAATTTAAGTATTGCAGACTTAACAGGTATTGAGACTTTTACGGCTATAACTACTTTGTACTGTCAAAATAACCAATTAACGTCTCTAAACGTTTCAAATTTAGGCTTAACAACATTACGCTGCTTTAATAATCAATTAACTGCCTTAGATCTTTCTACAAATACCGCTTTAGAGGAATTGTATTGTAGTGACAATTTAATAACTAGTTTAGATATCTCTACAAATACGGCTTTAGTCTATATAGATTGTAAAAACAACCTATTAACGTCAATTCATACTTTAGGGAATACGACTTTAGAAATTTTGTACTGTGAAAATAATCAGTTAAACTCTTTAGATATTTCTACAAATACGGCTTTAACGAGACTTCGTTGTTATAATAATCAATTGACGACTTTAAAAGCACAAAATGGAAATAATACTAACTTTGCTACTAATGGTTTTAACGCAAACAATAATCCAAATTTAACGTGTATTGAGGTGGATGATGCTACATGGAGTACAGCGAACTGGAGTCTTATAGGTTCACAATCCTATTTTAGTACAAACTGTAATTATACGCAATTGACTTATGTGCCTGATGATAATTTTGAAAATTATCTTGAAAACAACGGCATGGGAAATGGTATTCCAAACGATGATTATGTGCTTACAAGTAACATTGAAACAGTAACAGTATTAAATGTCTTTGGTTTAAGTATTACCAACTTAACAGGTATTGAAGATTTTATTACTTTAACAGAATTAAATTGTCAGAACAATCTTTTAACAACTATTAATACTACAAATAATAGTGCTTTAGATATATTATACTGTTTTAATAATCAATTAACTTCTTTAGATATTTCTTCAAATACACTACTAACAAATTTAAACTGCCAAAACAATCAATTAACCGCTTTAGATGTTTCAACAAATACGGCATTATCTATATTAGTTTGTAGTGATAATCAAATAGCTACTTTAGACCTTACTAGTATAGCAAGTTTGAGTGAAGTACTTTGTGACTACAACTTATTAAGTACATTAGACCTCACCTCAAACCTGTCACTAACAAGATTAAATTGTAATAATAATCAATTAACTAATTTGGCACTTCCAGCTAATGCGAACTTAACAGAGTTAAAATGTAGAGAAAATCAATTAACCTCATTAGACCTTTCAGCAAATACAGGTTTAACAATTTTACATTGTCAAAGCAATCAATTGGATGTCTTAAATATTAAAAATGGAAACAATACAAATATCGTAAATATTGCAATTACAAGCAATCCCAATCTTACTTGTGTACAAGTAGACAGTGTAACATATTCTGATAATAATTGGATAATTAATACTTGGACAAATTTTAGTGAAAATTGTAATTACTCTCAAACAACCTATGTCCCTGATGATAATTTTGAAAATTACTTAGAAAATAACGGAATGGGAAATGGTATTCCAAACGATGATTATGTAAGTACAATCAACATTAGCAGTATTACATATTTAAACGTTGCCAATTTAAATATAACCGATTTAACAGGTATTGAAGATTTTACCGCTTTAACGGATTTATTTTGTCAGAATAACCAATTAACAACCTTAGATTTAACAGCAAATACGGCTTTAACAAAAGTAATGTGTGCATCCAATCAAATAGCAACCTTGAATGTTTCTGCAAACACAGCCTTAACAGAATTATATTGTCAATCTAACCAATTGAGTAATTTAGACCTTGCATCAAATAATTTGTTAACAATCGTGTCTTGTCATAGTAACTTATTAACTATAATAGATATTTCGGCAAATACTGCCTTAACAATTTTTAATTGTCAAAACAATCAATTAACTAGTTTGAATCTTGCTACTAATTCTGCTTTAACGAATTTATATTGTCAAGATAATCAATTAACTAGTTTAGATACTTCAATAAATACGGCTTTAGAGAAACTATATTGTCAAGAAAATCAGTTATCTAATTTAAATGTTTCGGAAAATTTGGCATTAACAGAATTGAAATGTAATATAAACCAATTATCAGCTTTAGACGTGTCTGTAAATACTAATTTAATAGAGTTAATTTGTTACAGTAACCAGCTAACGCAATTAAATGTAAAAAATGGGAATAATACCAACTTCACTGGTTTTTCTGCTCACGGCAATCCTGTTCTAAACTGTATAGAAGTTGACAATGTGAGTTGGAGCACAACAAATTGGGTAAATATTGATTCGCAATCTAGCTTTAGTACAAATTGTAACTATAGTCAAACTACTTATGTTCCCGATGATAATTTTGAACAAGCACTTATAGATTTAGGTTATGATAATGCGCCTTTGGACGATTATGTGCCAACATTAAACATCAGCACACTTACATCTTTAGATGTTTCAAATAAAAATATAACCGATTTAACAGGTATTGAAGCTTTTGTAACTTTAACGGAACTGCATTGTAATGGTAACCAATTAACTGCTTTAAATGTTACACAGAATACTGCTTTAACGATTTTGATTTGTGATAATAACCAAATAATGACTTTAGATGTTACACAAAACACAGCTTTAACCGATTTGGGTTGTAGATATAATCAATTATCCGCCATAGATGTTACACAAAATACGGCTTTAAATTATATGTTATGTAGCAACAATACTATAACGTCTCTTGATGTTTCTAGTAACACTTCGTTAGTAAATTTGACTTGTAATGACAATCAAATAACAACTTTGGACATTACTCAAAACACCAACATAGCTTATTTTAATTGCGCCAATAATCAATTAACTGCTTTAAATGTTAAAAATGGAAACAATACTAATTTTTCATTTTTTGATAGTACAAACAACCCAAATTTAACCTGTATTGATGTTGATGATGCTTTTTGGAGTACAACAAACTGGACAAGTATTGATGCACAAACTAGTTTCAGTGAAGATTGCAGTACAGCTTCCATCAATAATTTTGATTTAGAAAATGCTATTTCAATTTACCCAAATCCTGTAAAAGAAATAATCAATATCGCTATTAATAATTCTATACTAATAGATGCTATTAGTATTTACAATATGTTAGGGGAAAAAGTATATCATTCAAAAACAGTACAGAACACAATAAATGTAAGCAATTTTTCAAACGGAATTTATATTGTGAATATGGAAAGTAATCAACAAATAATCAGTAAAAAAATAATCATAAATAATAATCAATAATATCACTTTAACATTAAATTAATTATAAATAAATCATTAAAAATGAAAATTATGAACAATCAAGTATTAAAAATTAGTAAAATAGCATTAGCAATCTTTTTTATGTGTGCAATAACAGTCAATACAAATGCACAAATGAAAAAACAAGAAAAGGAAAAGTAACAACCAATACAGCAGTCAGTATAAACAATAATTTTAAAGGCTGTAATCAAAAGTTAGTTGAAAAAAACGGAGAAGTATTTTCTGTAGCACCGAAAATATTAACCATCAGAGCAGCCTCAAACAAAGTTACTGTAAGTGTTAGAAAAACAGGCGGTCGTGCAGCAACTCAAGTTAACATCTATGTAAACAATGTTTTAAGACAAGGGCAGAGAATTACTTTTCCTAATGGTAGAGATACAACTCCTTACAGGATTGAAGAAATTACAGGTGTAAGAGGAAAAACGGTAAAAGTAGAAATAGTAAATCAATCCGTTGGAAGTACTTTTAGATACTCTGCAAAAATTGTAGGTAAAACTAAATCATTAATGCCAAGATTAAAAGTTGCAACGGGAACACTTGTAGGGCAGGGTTTTAAGAACATTGTTACAAAAAAATCTTGTACAAATAAAACTAAAATTGTAATTAAAAGAACAGGTGGAAAAGCAAGAGCAACAATTAGAATTTTTGAAAAAACAACAAACGGAAACTATACAAATCTATTAGAAAGTATCACTTTTGAAAAAGGGCAAACTAAAAAAGAGTTTATAATGAACTCAAGAAAAAAATTAAAAGTTGAACTTAAAAATATTTCTGTTGGTAAAACTATAAAATATAGAATTAACGCAGTAGCAATTCAATAATTTTAAATATTCATTAAAATAAAGAGGTTGTTTGTTTTTCAATCTCTTTATTCTTTTAAAACATTAATTAAACGTAATTTATTATGAAAAAAATAGTGCTATTTATATTATGTATTTCTCTGTTTACAACAGTAGAATCTTACAGTCAAATAAATTTAAAAAAACTCAAAAAGAATCTTTTTAAAAAGAAGTCTGATACAGATAACACATCAAATAATACTAGAAAAACAAATTCAAGTACTATTTCAAAATTAGCAACGCCTGTTTTTTCAAAAGAAGGAAGAGCATGGTATGTGAGTAGAAATAAAGGTTCTGGGCAATTAGGTACAAAAGAACGCCCTGCAAAAGATTTAGGAAATATTATACATCATCTAAAACCAAATGATATAATTTATATTGCCGAAGGAATTTATATGAGTAAAGGCAAAAGAGGATCTGATGAGATAAATGTTCCTGTAAAAATTTACGGAGGTTACGATACTAGTTTTACAACAAGAGATCCTTGGGGTAAGTATAAAACTGTTTTCACAGGAGTGAATGTGTATAAAAAACTAACCGCACCAAGACTGTATATTAGAACCGATCAACAAAGAGAGAAAAACAATCAATTATCACAAGGTTCCGAAATTATAGTAGATGGAATTATTTTTGATAACGGGCCAAGAAACAGATACCATAAAGATAAAAACCTTGCAATTAGAAGACAAGCCAGTCCGAAATCAGGGCAAAATCCATCACCAGAATCTGGTGGAATTGTTATAGTTGGTAGTAAATTTACAAATATTACAGTCCAAAATTGTGTAGTAATGAATACTGCTCCAACCGAAGGAGCAATATCTATTCGTGTATTTAAAGGAGGAAAAGGACTTCTTCAAAATAACTTTTGCATAAATAACACTGGTTACGGAATACAAGTAAGAACAGGCTATATGGGAAGTGATAAAAGTATGATTCCTGCATTTGTAATTAGAAATAATACTTCCTTATTTACTTGGAAACACGACCCAATTGCCTCTTATGGAGGAGAAGCATTAGCCTTAGATAGAAATTTAACTGCAATAGTAGAAAATAATGTTTTTGGGTTTGGTCATATGGGAGGCGTTTATAGTAAAGGAGCAGAAATAACAATGAACAATAATTTATTTACAGGAAATTCTAAATATGATTTTAAAGAAATTAATGCTGAAATGCGTGTAGAAGATATATTAGATGAATCCGAAAAATTAAACCAATACAGCCAAGGAAACGAATCTGTTTTAATTAAAATTCCTGTTGCCGAAAGGTGGGCAAATATATATGCTAGTAGAATAGAAATAAGTCGTGCTGATGTAGATGCATCTGTTAGTGTAAGTAATTCAGGAGCAAATCAATTACGAAGCATGTTAGGTATTAACCTACAAGGAAGTTCTGTAAAAATAGATGCCGAAGTGTTTTTGCCATTAATAACCATAGATGAAGCATTACCAGCAGGACTAATGCCTTGGAATGGAAAAGGATGTAGTATGCCTAAATAATAATTTGATATAAGCATTTAGTAAAGAGGCAACTAAATATAAAACAACATATGTCTAATATTAATTTAAAAAAAGATTTATAAAATCAATTAAAAAAAATTATAAGTACCTTAAGTAAGTTCTTATTATGTTGTTTTTTTAAGCGAGTTGCAAAACTCGCTTTTTTCTTGTTGATAACAAAATTTAATTATAAAACCTGTCACCTATAAATTGAATACTTTGAAAACTTAGGTTGACATAAGTAGCCTCACTCCTATTTTTGTTACAATAGTTATAGCATTTGTTACATATGTTATGGTGCCTATTGCATAGTCAACTTATATTTACCTAAATAAAAAACAATAAATATATCTACTTTATGAAAGCAATTAAAAAAGGAAACATCTTACTATGTATAACACTAATATTCGGTATTATTTCTTGTGCAGACGATACCAATACCCCAGAACCTGAAACTATTTCTTTAAGTTTCAATCAAGAAACATCGCAAGATCAAATGGGAGATTTTGCCGATAATGCAATGGCATTGTTTAATAGTAAAACCTGGTCGGTTGCAGGAATTAACACCTATTCAACGCCAAATTTTCATCATGATGTTTGGTCTAGCGATAATAGCATTGCTTGGGTTTCGGTTTCCGATAATTTTAACATTGGTAGAAGAGGTACCACATTAACCCGTTTTAATAATAAATTATGGATTATTGGTGGCGAAGATACTATGGGAAACGCACAAGCCGACATATGGAGTTCTACCGATGGTGAAACCTGGGTTTCAGAAGTAAGTATTGCTTCTTTTGGAGCAATCCAATTTCATCAAACTATTATTTTTAACGGTAAAATGTATCTGATTTTTGGAAATAGCACTACAAACAATACCGAAGTTTGGTCTTCATCAAACGGAACAGACTGGACACAAAATACTGCCAATGCAAACGATGCTTTTTTTGGTAGAGGCGGACACAGAGCCGTTGTTTTTAATAATGCCATTTACGTAATTGGCGGCGAAGCTACTACTCGATTAAATGATGTTTGGAAAAGCACCAATGGCACCGATTGGGAGCAAATAAGTATTACTGGTGATGTATTACCTAGAATTACAGGACATACAGCAACTGTTTATAATAATAAAGTTTGGGTTATTGGTGGCAGAGCTGAAACAGTCAATTTTTCTAATGCCATTTATTACAGCTCAGATATGATTACTTGGCATAAATATAACGCAAGCATTCCTTTTGATGCAATAGCTTTTCATAACGTTTTAAACTATAACAATGCTTTATGGCTTTATGGAGGATATAAAAATGGTGGTTTATCTGGCTCTATTTGGAAAATTACCGAAGATTAAAAAAGTATTCACCCAATAAATTAAATTCTTAAAAACAAATTATGAAAACAGTTCTTAAAACCATATTATTAGTACTTATTAGTACTACATTCTATACTTGTGGCAGTGATGATGACGCACCTGTTGCTACAAAATAACGCCTTATAAACTATTCTATAAACGCAATCGAATATGTTTTTACATATAACGAAAAAGGCAAACTAGATTCTTATAAATTTGGAGCTGGAGCAACCATAAATTTAATCTATGACACAAGTGATAGACTTATTCAAAAAGGAAATGAAACATATACCTATAATAGCCAAGGTAAAATAAATAGGATAACGCTACCAAACAACACTTATTATAGCAATAATATAACCAATGTAATATATAACATACAAGGTAAAATTGCTGTTTTAGAATTATCAAAAAAACGAATAAGCACAGGTATTAATGAGTATGAAACCATAACAATGGTGTATGATAGTGCTAATAAATTACTTTCTGTTACAGAACATGATATATTTGTCAATCCTAGGTACATAAAAAACACCTTAATTTATGATAGTAATGGCAATGCTATTCAAGTTATTAGTGAAAAAAGTAGCAATGGCAGCACATATACACCAAACAGAGTCTCTACTTTTACCTACGATACCAAGAAAAATCCGTATTACGATATAATTAAAAGTATTGGTATAACAGAACCTATTTCAGTTATAAAAATAATACCTTCACTAGGTTATACTATAATTAATGGTTATAATTCTGAAGAGAGAATATTTTTTTATAGTCCTAATAACAAAATAACAAGTGCTACTCCATCTACTTATTATAATACTAGTTTTGAATCAGAATTTGTTTATAATACAGCAAATTATCCAATAGCAGCTGAAAGAAATAGACAAACAGTAAATGTATCAACAGGTGTTCTTACTGAAGATACATTATTTTACAATTGGAATTACGAAACATACTAATTGGCTCAAGTAACCGTTTATTACGTAGCTTTTTAGCAAATTAACAAGAATACATTCTCATTAAAAAAACTTAACTATATAAAAATAAGCATTCCCTATAAAAAACAATACGTTCACCCAATAATTAAATTTTTAACTAATTTTTATCTTAATTTTAGTCCATCATTAAAAAACTAAATACCCTACAAACAAGTAAAATGACCAAATAGTCCTAGCTTTTGACCAAATAGTGATAGTGTTTTTTTAATTACACCTCTAATTTTGTAACATAAAATAATAGCACAATGAAAAATTCGAATTACCTCTCTGAAATTAAAAAAAACCTCAACGCTTTTAATCAACTTTTCAATAACAAAACAGAAAGCAAAAATATCCTAACCAATCAAATAAAATATGCACATTTTAAAAAAGAACTAAAAATTGCTATGCACAATTAATAACTAAAAGCTAACAACTATCTAATTTTTTAATTATTAAAACAAATATTATGAAAAACTTACTTAAACTCCTAGTGCTTTTATTTAGCATAAACTCTTTTGCACAACCTGCCAATGATACGTGTAACACAACCACAAATATTAACATACCAATTAACACAAATGCTATTACACTAGTATCTACAAATACTTCTAATGCAACAGAAACGATAATTAGTTCTTGCGATACTGCAAGTTCAACCTATTTAGATCAATGGTACACGTTTACAATGCCAGTAAATGGGAATGTTAAAATCTCTTTTGTAAATATATTTGAGCGATTTACACTTTATTCGTCCTGTGGTGGAACAGAATTAGATTGCTTTGCAGATGATGGTATGTTTTATTCATTATCACAAAATACCGTGTATACGCTAAGATATGCAAAACGGGACATTTATGCTAGTGAAGACTCCTTTAAAATTCAGGCATTTGAAACCGCAATAAATGATGAATGTATCAATGCAATAAATATCACACAAACAAATGATATTACAACGCTTACAACAATTACAACAAATACACTTGCCTGTATTGAAAGTACAACTAATGTTAGTAGTTGCGACACTGCAAGTTCAACGTATTTAGATCAATGGTACACGTTTACAATGCCAGTAAATGGGAATGTTAAAATCT
>CAZOQL010000029.1:17518-22676 GCA_964582005.1 uncultured Flavobacteriaceae bacterium
TGTTTTATTCATTATCACAAAATACCGTGTATACGCTAAGATATGCAAAACGGGATATTTATGCTAGTGCAGACTCCTTTAAAATTCAAGCTTTTGAAACCGCCGCCAACGACCTTTGCCTTGATGCTATAAATCTAAATATAGGTGTTTACGATGAATTTAAAGAAACCAAAACCCTATTTGGAGCAACCGCTAGTAGTTCTACAATACCAGCTTCTACTTGTGGTACAAATAATACCGATAAGGATGTTTGGTTTACCGTACAAGTACCCGATTCTGGTAAATTAACTATTGAGACCGCTCAAGCAAATGGTTCAACCTTAAATGATACGATACTACAAATTTTTAGTGGTTCATGTAACGCATTTACCGAAATCACTTGTGATGAAAATTCTGGTGAAGGTAACTTTTCAAAAGTTAGTGTTACAGGTAGAGCACCAACAGAGACTCTTTATATAAGATTGGTTGAAAACGGCAGTAATATAGCTGATTATTACTCCATTTTTGCTTATGATAATGCTTGTACTAATAAAACTACTTGGAATGGTTCTATTTGGTCTAATGCAGCACCCACACAAAATTCTATTGCTATTTTTAATAGTAACTATACCGCTTCAAGTACCCTAGATATGTGTTTATGCAAGATTAATGATAATGCAACTATAACTATCGAAAGTGGAAAATCGTTTAATGTTACTAATGATTTTATTAATAATGGACATATTATTCTTAACAATCAGGCCTCGTTTGTTCAAACAGATGACAATGCAACAATAGTTGGCACTGGATCATACGATGTAAAAATACACACCAACCCATTAACAGACGCTAGATATACTTATTTCTCATCACCAGTTCAAAGTGAACAAATACATGTTTTTAATTCTTGGGCGCAAATGGATAGAATTTACAACTATGTTGGTGGAACAACCCAAGATTGGGCAATTTCAAATAGTTTTGATACGATGGTTCCAGGAAAAGGATATATTGTAAGACCACCAAATCCTGTTGTTTTTAATACGCCGAGTACTGGTACAGCAACTTCGTTTGTTGGTGAAACTACTTTCAACGGTGCTTTTAATACAGGAGATATTACACATACCTTAACGTATAATACTGGCGGAAGTGATGACGATAATGAATTAATTGGCAATCCATATCCATCGGCAGTCAATACAGCAATGTTATTTACAAACAATACCAATGCCAATGCTTTTTACTTTTGGACTCATGAACATGCCGAAAATACTGGCACTTGGGTAGATGATTATGCGGTTTATAATTCTTCGGGATCTACTTCTGGTAATGCCACTGCTCCTGCTCCAACTTATATTGCTAGCGGACAAGGTTTGTTTGCTGTTGCAACTCCAGGTTCAGGCACAAGTACCTTTACCTTTAAAAATAGTTATCGTGTAAAAGATCAAAACAACCAATTTTTAAGAAATCCAAATGAGGTAGATTTAGATAAAATTTGGCTAAACTTATCTAGCACAAGTGCTGGTATTAATAGCCAAATACTAGTAGGTTTTAATGCTATATGTAGTAATGGGTTTGATGCACAATACGATGCCACACGCTTTAATAGCGGTAGCACACTTTCCTTCTACTCTACTGGGATTGGTGTAAATACAGAAAAATTAGCCATTCAAACAAGAGGTTTATTAACCAGTACAGATGAAATAATCCCTTTAGGGTTTGATCTAACTGATGCAAGCATTACTTCATTAGTTATTAGTATTGATCATTTTGAAAATTTAACTCATTCAGATATTTATCTAAAAGACAATCTGTTAAATACAATACACGATTTAAAACTAAGCGATTATACTTTTACCCAAACACAAATAGGCGATATTAATACACGCTTCGAATTAGCACTTAGTAGAAATGCACTAGCAACCAATGAAAATGAATTACTAAATGCTTTAATAATAACCAATGAAGATGCAACTCACATTAACATTACTATGCAAAATAATAGTACTATAACAGGGTTTAAAGCGTATACTATTTTAGGAAAATTAGTAATTGACACAAAACCAAATAAAGATAATTTCACAATACATACACCAAATCTAAAACAAGGCTCTGTTTTATTTATTAAAGCGCAACTAGAGAATGGACAAATCCTACATACTAAATTTATAAAGTATTAAAAAAATAAGTGAATTAAGTAAGCACTTATATGTTGTTAGTTTTTTGAGCGAATTGATTTTATCAATTCGCTTTTCTTCTAAACTTTGATTTTTAAGGCTAATTTTACTTATTTTTGACCAAAAATAAGCAACAAATGTTTTCTAAAGAAGAATCAGCAAGTTTAAGACGAGAATTTTGGACTAGTTTTGGAAAATCATTCCCAAGAAAATGGTTATTATACAATACAAAAATTAAAAATTTTGCTTTTAAATTTGTAACCGATAAGAAACAAGCTTTCGTTTGTTTAGATATTGACCCTAAAAATAAAGAGTTAAAAGAACATTACTACAACAAATTACTCTCGCTAAAAAACTTACTGAAAACCGAATATATTAAGGATATTATTTTTGAGGATGCCTATGTCTTAGAGAATGGAAAAGAAATCTGTAGAATCTATATAAAATTAGACGATCAGTTTAGTATCCATAACAAAAATTCTTGGCAAAAATGTTATGAATTTTTTACCAAGAATATGCATCAATTCGAACTGTTTTTTACCGAATATGAAGATTTTATAAAGAGCTAACTTATTTTATAAATTCAATAGAAAAAGGATAACTTGGCGCTTCGTTATTATTTACTTTTATGGCATTTATTATTGGAAATATAAATGACAACCCCAAAATAGCAATTATTCCAATAATTCCTAAGCCTAATAAAAGTATCATCGGTATACAAATTATTAGATATAAAAACATGCTAATTCTAAAATTTAATATTGCTTTTCCGTGTTCATACATTCCTAGAATGTCATCTTTTTTTAGTAACCATAATACCAATGGCACAATAAATCCTCCAAATCCTGTCACAAAATCAAGTAACTGACTTAAATGAGTTAATACTAAAAGTTGTTTGTCTTTTTTTAAAGTTGTTGTAGTTGTAATAATTTCCATAGCTTTTTTTTTAGTTGTTTACACTAATAAGACGCGTAATTTAGTGTTTTGTTACAACAGGTTATTTTAAAGTAACTTATATTTGCAAATAATAATAATTTGAATTCTGCAAAAAACACATATAACAACGATACTATAATTGCCTTAGCAACTGCTTCGGGAGTTGGTGCAATTGCGATTATTCGCCTTAGCGGAAAAAATGCTTTAACAATAGTAAATAAATATTTTCAGTCTAAATTTGGTAATAAAGATATTACCAAAGTGAAATCACATACTATTCATTTGGGCAATATAATGGATGCTAATCGTATTATTGATGAAGTATTAATTTCTATTTTTAAAAATCCTAACTCCTATACTGGCGAAGATGTTGTCGAGATAAACTGTCACGGTTCTATATATATTCAGCAAGAAATTATTCAATTGTTTTTAAAAAATGGCGTTCGTAATGCCAATGCTGGCGAGTTTACCTTACGTGCATTTCTTAACGGAAAGATGGATTTAAGTCAAGCTGAAGCAGTTGCCGATTTAATTGCAAGCGATAGCGAAACATCACACCAAATTGCCTTACAACAAATGCGTGGTGGTTTTGCTAATGAAATAAAAAACCTCCGACAAGAATTATTGAATTTTGCCAGTCTAATTGAATTAGAATTAGATTTTTCCGAAGAAGATGTCGAATTTGCAGACAAAGTACAATTCACAAATTTAGTTACAAAAATTTCATCTGTTTTAAAAGGATTAATTGATAGTTTTGCTATAGGAAATGTGCTTAAAAACGGAATCCCTATTGCCATTGTTGGCGAACCAAATGTAGGAAAATCAACTTTACTAAACGCTTTACTCAATGAAGAACGCGCCATTGTTAGCGATATTGCTGGCACAACACGTGATGCTATTGAAGATGATTTAATTATCAACGGAATTTCCTTCCGATTCATCGATACCGCAGGAATTCGAGAAACTAAAGATGTTATTGAAAATATTGGTATTCAAAAAACGTATGAGAATATTGAAAAAGCACAGTTGATTTTGTTTTTGGTAGATGTCAGAAAAGAAGCAAGAGATAAAAAACAAGATACAAGACAGCTTGAGTTACAGCAAAAATATCCTGAAAAAAAATTTTTGGTAATTATCAATAAGATCGATTTATTAAGTAAGGATGAAATTCAAAATTTAAAATTAAATATTCCTAATTCCATTTTAATTTCATCGAAAGAAAAAACAGGTATCCATCAACTTAAAGAAGAATTAACCAAATTGACTAATATTGGCGCATTGAGTAATAATAAAACCATCGTGAGTAATTCGCGTCATTTTGAAGCATTAAATAATGCATTAGTAGCCATTAAAGAAGTGCAAAACAGTATTGAAAATAATATTTCTTCAGATTTGTTTGCAACCGATATACGTGATGCATTATACCATTTAGGCTTGATTTCTGGTGAAGTAACTACCGAAGATCTTTTGGGTAATATTTTTGCTAACTTCTGTATCGGGAAATAACTTTGTTTTCCGATAGTTTCTTTTAGCATTCTTTTAATTGATTATCAATATTTTAAATCAAAAAATTTATTTTTATTTTCTTTTAATAAGATAATAATGTACTTTTGTATGTATCAGAATTACATCTTAATGAAACTTAAACAAAAGAAACTCAAAAGCGGACTTAAAAGTTTATATATTGAATATTAAGCGTAATAGACAAAAAGGAGGCTCTAATTCTTTAAAACCTTTATTTTTACTATTACAACATTAAATCAAAGGTTTTGACCCGAGCGAAGCGAACTGATGAACACCAATAAAAAATATAAGTATAGTGAATAATAAAAAAAGCACTTTTATTGTGGCAATGCAATAATTAGCGACTATTAAAACTAATTACAGGTATAATTAACACCAAAATAATAAAGAAATAATGTTTTAAGCAGAGTCCTAATTGCCAAAAACAACATAAAAAAACGAAAAACTCGATTGAAAAATCCCGCTTTTAAATTTTTTTATCGAACAATAATGATTATTTATAATAAAAAAGTATATTTGCTTAATGATTGAAAAATATTCAAATA
>CAZOQL010000030.1:0-21637 GCA_964582005.1 uncultured Flavobacteriaceae bacterium
AATATGGCTCTGGGATTCGATTGAATTTTGTACATAATTTTTTTGAGGTTTATTTCCCTATTCAATCTAGCAATGGCTTTGAACCAAAGCAAGCAAATTATCCAGAAAAAATCAGATTTGTTTTAACGCTTAGTTTTGGAAAAATTTACAATTTCGCAAAAAGAGGTTTTTACTAATAACTAGATTTCGATATAAATTTGTAGTCCAAATTTCAGCTCTTTTCTTAGAAAATACTCTAATTTGAAGGGTTTTTTTAGTTTAAGGCATAACTAATTAAAAATAAAGGACTAAAAACTCCATAAAAAGTAACTTATATAGTACTCTTTGATAATATTAAAGCCTAAAGGCAATAATATATTTTCGTTTTATTAACCAAATCTCACGATTTATATAACTTCTTTTATGTGAAATTATATCGAATTCAAGTTTGTAAATTGTAGGTTTACATAAAATTAATATCTTTGCAAAAAAAAAAACTAAATGCAACCTAAAAAGTTAGTTCTAATTCTATTATTAATAGCAAGTAATTGTGTAATGTATCCCATAATGGATTTTAATTACCTATCTAAAAATATTCCTGAAGTAAATTTCAGTATTAAGGATACTATCATACCTGTAAAAAAAGCAATAATTTACACACAATTACCTGGAAATAGTAATATTAATACTTCTGGACATTTTAAAAAATCACACAAAACAACTAATGTAACTACGTATTCTGAACTAAAAGGAACTCAAACTCATGTTGGAAAATATAAAAAACCACTCAAAACAACTAATGTAACTACGTATTCTAAACTAAAAGGAACTCAAACTCATGTTGGAAAATATAAAAAACCACTCAAAACAACTAATGTAACTACGTATTCTAAACTAACTAACTCTAAAACAACCTCTATAGTTATAAAGAAATCAAACCGCCCTTCCAAGGCTATAAAACCTACGATAGTTACAAAAAAAACAAAATACACCTCCAATGTTTCTAGCTATACCAAAAAAAATAGCAACCCAAAAAAAATAACAACACCTAATTCAATAAAAAAATCCGTTTACACAACCAATGTCACTTCCTATAGTAAAATACCTAAAAGTTGGGATAAGAAGAAATCAAAAGTGTCCGTAATAAATAGCACTAAACAAAATAGTATAAATCCAGTAACGTTAAATGTAATACATAACGATCCTTTTTTAGATACAGCAATAAATGTAAAAAACATCGACAAAACTCCAATTTACCCAGGCTGTGAAAACAGGAAAACAGAAATCGATAAAAAAAATTGTTTTTTTACAAAAATATCCACTTTTACAAATGCCGCATTTAATGTATCTCATATAAAAAAAGGCGATCTTAAAAAAGGATACAAACAAATTCGTGTGTTATTTATAACGGATAAAAATGGTAAAATAATTACTCGAAAAATTATAGGTAAATGGCCTAGTTCTATACTAAGAGAAACGCATCGAGTTATGAATTTACTTCCTATAGTAAAACCCGGGTATTCTAATGGAAATCCTATTAATGTAAAATTTAGCTTCACAATTCCATTTATTATGTAAAAGAATTTAATAAAAAATTATTAACATTGCTGTCACTTCCGATTAATCCCTTATACTATGAAAAAAATATCCCTTATTATTTTGTTTGTATATTCTAATATATATGCACAATCTTTACAAAAAGAATCTATATCCTTTGGGTTCGGTTTAACTAACACTATTGTTCATGGAGATTTACGCACCACACAAACAGGTGTAACTAACTCAGAAAATGGTTTCTTTAATTTAGGAGGTTACTTATATATCGATAAAATGCTAACGCCAACCTTTGGGTTTGAAGCAAAGTTTAACTTTCTTAAAGTTTCTGGAACTGGACAAGAAGCCTCAGGCTCGTATTTTGTAGGAACTACACCTTTAAGCAAAACACGTTTCGAAGGTACAGCATATGGTGGTGAGTTTAATACTATAATTAACCTAAGTAGTATTTCTTCAAACCCGTATCGTACCAAACCCAGAAAATTAAATTTTTCTGCTCTTATTGGTGTTGGTTTACATAGATACAATTCTAAATTATATAATATTGAAACTAACGAACTATTAGCTGACTATGGCAATAGTCCTAGTAAAAATGGCACTACAACATCTTTATATTTCACCTCTGGGCTTGCTATAAAATATAAAATATCCTCAAAAATAGATCTTGAATTAAGACAAAACTTCAACCTTAATAACGATGATCATTTAGACGCAGCTGTTAGTGAAAAACAACCATTAGATTTTTTCTTTATAACAAATTTAGGACTTGTTTTTAAACTTAACGACAAAGAGCACGATAACTTTATTTGGCAACAAAACAATTCTTCTAACGAAACGATACTTGAAAACGATTATCAAAGCATAATCGATAACGCATTAAAAGATAGTGATGGCGATGGTGTTATTGATAAATTTGACCAAGAAAAAAACACGCATAATAATGCCGTTGTATATGCTAATGGTGTTGCTATAGATTCAGACAAAGATGGTGTGCAAGATTACAAGGATAAATGCCCATTAATTTATGCTAAAACAATTACTGGATGCTTACCTATAGACACCGATAAAGATGGTGTTTTTGATACTCTAGACCAATGCCCAACAGTATTTGCAAAAACAAAAAATGGTTGCCCTAAAATAGAACCTAAAGATACCGATGGCGATGGTCTAGTTGATTACAAAGACAAATGCTCTACCGTATATTCAAAAAACAAAAATGGATGCCCTAAAAAAACAGATTTGGATGGTGACGGCATTCCTGATGATGTTGATAAATGCCCTAAAATTTATTCGCAAAACAGCGATGGATGCCCTAAAAAAATAAAATTTGATTCCGATCGAGATGGCATTCCAAACGCAAAAGACAAATGCCCTTTAACCTTTGGTAAAACAAAAGATGGTTGCCCTATTAAATCAGACAATGATAAAGATGGTATCTCAAATAAATTGGACAAATGCCCCAATATATATGCAAAAACAAAAGATGGTTGCCCTAAAAAAATCACACCTTCAAAAAAGAAAAAACCAATCGCTAAACCTGCGATTGTAACAAAAAAAGAAGCTGTCAAAATAATAAAAAAAGATACGAAGGTAAAACCTGTAAAAAAATCAAAAATCAATAAGGGTATAAAAAAAGTAAATGCTGATAATTTTAAACATGACAACCCAAAAATGGATAATTCCGTTAATAACAATGAAATTACATCTACACCTATTTACTATGGATGCAAACGAAAAAAAACCGAATTTGACCGTAAAAATTGTTTACTAACCAAAATGAGAAATCACGTATTAAAGAACTTTAAAAATAATGACTTTAAAGCAGAGAAAAAACGAGTTCGTGTACTTTTTATAGTAGATAAAAACGGAAGTACCATTGTTATAAATATTTTAGCAAATTTAAAACCTAACACCAAACGCAAGTTAAAACGAATTATAGAGTCCGTTCCTAAAATGGATCCTGGTTTGTTAGAGAATACACCTGTATCTGTTAAGTTTAGTGAATTATTTGATTTAGAGTAATCGCTACTAACTTGTATCCTATTTTAGGATACTTCATCTTAAACCATAAATTAGTACAATGAAATTTTAAATTATATTAGTAATTCTCTTACTTACAACCATTATCTATTCTTTTTTAAAATAGAATTTAAGTGTATTCCTAATTCTTAAAGAAAATCGTAACTTTGTAGTCTATTTCTAAATAGTATCCTATGACAAAACAAGCGACCAAAAACCAAGAGAAATTATCCTTTACTGATTTTAAAAATGAGGTTTTACAAGATTACAGAATTGCTGTTTTAAGTAGAGAAATGAGTCTTTTAGGTAGGCGAGAAGTTTTAACAGGCAAAGCCAAATTCGGTATTTTTGGAGGTGGCAAGGAAGTGCCACAACTTGCTATGGCAAAAGTATTTAAAAATGGTGATTTTAGATCTGGTTATTATAGAGATCAAACCTTTATGCTTGCTATAAATGCCTTAACACCACAAGAATTTTTTGCTAGTCTCTATGCTGATGCCAACATTGAAAATGAACCATCATCTGCTGGTAGGCAAATGAATGGACATTTTGCCACGCAAAATTTAAACGAAGATGGGACTTGGAAAAAGTTACTAAACCAAAAAAATGTAAGCGCTGACATAAGTTGTACTGCTGGTCAAATGCCAAGACTAATTGGACTTGCGCAAGCTTCTAAAATATACAGAAATTGTGACGTATTAAAAAAGAAAAATAATTTCTCAAATAATGGAAATGAAATTGCTTTTGGAACAATAGGAAATGCCAGTACAAGTGAAGGCCATTTTTTTGAAGCTATAAATGCCGCAGGAGTTTTACAAATACCTATGATTATGAGTGTTTGGGATGATGATTATGGTATTTCGGTACACGCAAAATACCAAACAACCAAAGAAAATATTTCTGAAATTTTAAAAGGTTTTCAACGTACAAAAAAAGAAAAAGGGTTTGAAATTTTACGCGTAAATGGATGGAATTACTCTCAATTAATGAGTACCTATACCAAAGCAGAAAAAATTGCTAGAGAAGAACACGTACCCGTTTTAATACACGTAAATGAATTAACACAACCACAAGGGCATTCCACTTCTGGATCTCATGAAAGGTATAAATCAAAATCTCGCTTACAATGGGAAAAAGAAAACGATTGTAATTTGAAAATGCGAGAATGGATTTTAAATTTTGAATTACAAAGTGATGAAAATACATTTCGGTTTGTAGAATCTGAAGAAGTACTCATCCAAATTGAAAAAGAAGCAAAAAAAGAAGCCAGTCAAGCCAAAAGAAATGCTTGGAATGCGTATTTAAATCCAATTAAAGAAGATAGAAACGACTTAATTACCATTCTTAATGATATTATTAAAACCAGCTCCAATAAAGCTTTTATAAATAATCTCAAAACCCAATTGGAAAATTTAGACATTTTAGATAGAGCATCCATTTTAAATACTGCTCGTAAATGTATTATTTACTTGAGAAATGAGAATTTCACTGCAAAAGAAAGCTTACAAAACTGGATTCTTAATTATAGTCATAAACAACAACACAAATACAGTTCGCATTTATATTCCGAGCAAGAAAATAAAGTAACAAATATAGTAGAAATCAAACCAACTTACAATACAGATTCAAAAATTGTAGACGCTAGATTAGTATTGAAAAATAATTTTGAAACACTTTTTAATACTCATAATGAATTACTTATTTTTGGAGAAGATGCTGGAAAAATTGGCGATGTCAATCAAGGTTTAGAAGGTTTACAAGAAAAATTTGGTGAAATACGAGTTTCCGATACTGGTATTAGAGAAGCAACTATAATTGGTCAAGGTATTGGCTTAGCCATGCGTGGTCTTAGACCAATTGCCGAAATTCAATACTTAGATTATATTTTATATGCCATTCAAACGATGAGTGATGATTTAGCAACCTTACGATGGCGAACATTTGGCAGACAAAAAGCACCCTTAATTGTACGAACAAGAGGACATCGACTAGAAGGTGTTTGGCATGCAGGATCACCTATGGGAGCAATAATTCATCTTTTACGAGGTATCTATGTTTTAACTCCTCGAAATATGACAAAAGCAGCTGGTTTCTATAACACGTTATTAGAATCTGATGAACCTGCTTTAGTAATCGAGAATCTAAATGGTTATCGCTTAAAAGAAAAACTTCCTATTAATTTGGGCGAGTTTAGAACACCTATTGGCGTAGTAGAAACTATAAAAGAAGGTAGTGATATTACACTCATTTCTTACGGATCTACACTTAAAATAGTGGAAGAAGCTGCAAAAGAACTTAATGCCGTTGGTATTGATGCAGAGATTATTGACGCACAAACCTTATTACCTTTTGATATTAAACACGATGTTGTAAAAAGTATTCAAAAAACGAATCGTTTGGCTATAATTGATGAAGATGTAAATGGTGGTGCTTCTGGTTATTTATTGGACGAAATAATAAACAAACAAAATGCATATGCCTATTTAGATAGTAAACCCATAACTATTTCTGCTAAAGCACATAGAACTGCTTATGGTAGTGATGGTGATTATTTTTCTAAACCTAATGTTATGGATATTTTTGAAAAAATATATAACCTTATGCAAGAAGCAAATCCTGCTAAGTTTGAAAATTTATATTAACCTGCTGAGTTCGTAGTTAATAGTTTTTGTCCAATAACACATTGCAAACATTTTTGTTTGTCACAATATCTATTCTTTAATTGTAATAATGCTTGTGATTCTAATGCGTTCTGGGCTGTAATTTTTAAATTCGAAAAACTCGTAATTATACTATTTTTTTCTGATTTTATTTGTCGTATTAAACTTAAAGTATTCTCTACCTTGAGTTTACCTGCCTTTTTTTGATATACAAACTGCAAAGGAATTATCGTGTTTATTAAAAGTAAATCAATAAACGATTTTGTTAGTTTTTTTGTTCGTTTTTTAGAAGTACTTGTGAAGGTATAATGGTTTTTCCAAAATTCAGAAGTACCCGTATTTAAAAGTTCATAATACGCATCTAAACTAGTTAAATGTATTAATTTTGAAAATAAATTTTGATGTGTAATATACAAACTAGCTAATTGCGAAAGTCGTATCGTTGGAAAATTACTTGGTCGCAACCTAAAAAATTTAACTTCTTTTTCATGAATTGGTAAAATTTTATGTTTCACCTGTAGAAAAGCATATTCTTTTTGCAAGATTTGATAGTAAACAGCTTCACTTTCTAAAGCTAACATTCCTGATTGTCCAAAAAACAAAGCTTCCATTTTTTGTAAACTATGTTGATTTTTACGCACCAAAGAAAAATCAATAGAGTTTGCCATTTGCATAAAAGCAGCACCATTCACTTTTAAACCAAAATTCTTTGCTAGCATTTTAAACAAAACTGCTTCCCAATCATTATTTGAATTCGATAATAGTTCTAAAATGTTTGTGGTTTTTTCTTCTAAACGCTCTATATACAAACGTTCTTTCCAATTACTAAAATCAAAGGGATTAATCGTATTAATATCCTTTTCGCAAAAAATCCACTTCTGTCCTTGAGTAAAAAGATTTTGGTGTTTTTGCCATAAGTCTGTAGCTATATATTCTTTTAAAACTAAAGTTGTTATTTCTGAATTATCTGATCTAAAAACGGGCATATCGTATTCCCAAACCACATGTAATATTACATTGTCGTATGCAATATCTTTTTCGTGATTATACACATACCAATCGGATGATTTAATATGTATTTCTACATTTCCAGCCCAAATTTGTTCCTTGATTTTTATTTGTGCGTTAAAAAAATCTGGACCAGAATTAGTATTTAATTTTCCTAAATTAATTAATTGAATTTTTTCTTTGTTCGTTCCTCTTAAATTAGAAAAATCAAACAATTTATAATGCCATAAATAATGTAAAAAATCTTCCTTAATCAAAATAGGTTAACAATTTTTTTATAGACAAAAACAATTTTAAATACGTTTTAAATCCTTTTTTTGATAAATATAAGGATAATTACCAAGCTAACAAAAACACCTTCTAATTTTAAAATTAGAAGGTTTTCATATTTTAACTCTTGGGTTTTATTTCTTAACTCTTTTGTTTTTTAAATCAATCTCAAAAATTAATCAATATAACCCATTTTTTTCATCCAATCATTGTTAAACATTTTGCCCACATACCTACTTCCGTGATCGTGAAATAGTACCACAACAACATCGTCCTTTTTAAAATGATGTTTTAATTGTAACAATCCTTTTACGGCAGATCCAGCGGAATTCCCTACAAATATACCTTCTTCTAAAGCTAATTTTTGAGTGTAAATTGCACCATCTTTATCGGTAACTTTTTCAAAACCATCAATAATATCAAAATTAACATTTTTAGGTAAAATATCTTCTCCAATGCCTTCGGTTACATAGGGATAAATTTCATTTTCATCAAATATACCCGTTTCGTGGTATTTTTTAAAAACTGAACCATAGGTATCAATACCCCAAATTTTAATGTTTGGATTTTGTTCCTTTAAGTATTTACCAACACCCGAAATTGTACCACCAGTACCAACTCCAACCACAAAGTGCGTGATTTTACCTTCGGTTTGCCTCCAAATTTCTGGACCTGTACTTTCGTAATGTGCTGCCGTATTGGATGGGTTATCGTATTGATTTACATACCAAGCATTTGGTCTTTCTTCGGCTAATCGTTTGGAAACCGAATAATACGATCTTGGATCGTCTGGCTCAACTGCTGTTGGACAAACAACTACTTCTGCCCCAACGGCACGTAAAATATCCACTTTTTCTTTAGACTGTTTATCTGCCATCACAAAGACACATTTATACCCTTTTAATGTTGCTGCTATTGCTAAACCCATACCTGTATTACCAGATGTTCCTTCAATAATAGTGCCTCCTGGCTGTAAGCTTCCATCTGCCTCAGCGTCTTCAATCATTTTTAAAGCCATACGATCTTTAACTGAATTGCCTGGGTTAAAAGTTTCTACTTTAGCCAAAACTAAAGCGTCTATACTTTTAACAATTTTATTTAATTTTACTAAAGGCGTATTACCTATAGTTTCTAGTATATTTTTAGCGTATTGCATTTTTTTATTATAAAATTTGAATGGCAAAAATACGGATTTTCAATGCTTATGAAAACATTTTAGGAAAAGTTTCTTCTATAGACTTTTTTAAAATATGTAATCTAAATTGCGAACGTAAAAAACCCAATCCATAACCAAAAAATTGCACTATGGCAGCAAGAATACTTAAAAAAGCAACAGCGATATTCTTATTTTTAAGCAAAGAGTCTATTAATAATAATACAAAATAGCATAAAAAAACACAAACTATACTTAAAAATCCAACGCTCCAAAAAATAATCGAACTTATAAAACCAATACTAAAAACTAAAGGAAACCAATACGTTAATTTAGCCGTGTTTTTGTGCGTTTTATTTAAAATAGGTCGAGATGCTCCAAAATTAAATGTTTGTTTGTAAAATTGCTTAAAATCAGCTCTACGCTTATGATAAACAAATGCTTTTGGAATAAATTGTTTGGTTAAACCCAATTTTTCTATTCTAAAAGATAAGTCAATATCTTCACCATAATTTTGTTTGGCGAATCCTTTGGTTATTTCAAAAACCTCTTTAGACAAACCCATATTAAAACTTCGCAATTGAAAATTAATAGTTCCTTTATTATTTCGTAAACCGCCAGTGGTTAAAAAAGAAGTCATGGCGTAATTAATTGCTTTTTGAATGTTGGTAAAAGAAACGTGTGCTTTATCTGGCGCTGTAAATGCATCGGTAAAATTATTTTTTAATGCTACATCTATCTCTTTTAGATAATTAGCTGGTAATATTATATCGGAATCTAATATAATAAAGTAATTCTCTTTAGCACTGTGCATTCCTTCATTTCTACTTTGTCCTGGACCAGAATTTTCTTTATAGAGATAAGTAATATCCAGTTTGGATGTATATTCTTTTATAATACTATCGCATTTCTCCGTAGAGCCATCTTCCACAATAACAATCTCAAAGGGTTTGGTATAAGTTTGCGCTAACAGACTATCTAACAATTCTTTAATTTCATTAGGTCTATTATAAACGGGTATAATGATAGAATACGACAATTTCATAAATACAAACAGGAATTAAATCTAAAAATATTTATCGCAAAGATAATTGTATAATAGCTATAAACAAAAAAAGACTCCGATTTCTCGGAGTCTTTTAATCTAATTACAATTTATATTGCTATAAATGCATTCTTATTGCTTAACCACTTTAAATGTACCAACCGATTCACCTACATGTGCTTTCACAAAGTAAGTACCTGTTGCTAAAGTTGACATATCAATAGTAGCTTCTAATGTTGAAGGTCTTATCGTTTTCACTTCTTGACCTAACATATTAAAGATAGTAACCGATTTGATTGTCTCATTTGCAGTCATCGTTAACTCTTTAGATACAGGGTTTGGATAAAAATTAAATCCTACCGCATCTAAATCAGTTATTGCTGCTGGATCACCTAATGTTGGCATTAAACACCATTGCACTAATGTACCATCGTCTCCTACAAAAGCATCCGTAACATTTAAGGTCCAATCACCATCAAATACCTCACCATTAAATGCAGATAATGCATTTGCAGGTAGATATACTCCTGAAACTGGTGTTGCACAAACTACTGCTACACCATCATCATCAAAAGTTATATTTAGGTTCTCATTGCCTCCACAACTTTCATCATAAATAACCACTGCAGTTCCAGCAGGGCTCGTTAACGTAATGGTTAAATCACCAACATAGGTATGTGGTATATTAACAATCACGTCTAAGTCATCTACTACAAAAGTAGGTGTTCCTGTAGATACTGTAATAATATCATCAACTGGCGTACCGTCAACAATAGCAGTTCCTGGAGAGCTTGAATAAGCACTACAGCCATCTGTATATGGTTGTTCCATTGTGAACTCCCAAATAGCACATCCTGTAGTTTCTCCATTTACATTTACTGGCACTACTTGCCAATAAAGGGTTGTTCCAAATTCATTTAGAGTTAGATTAGCTGTTGTTGCAGTAACGTTTGTTACTAATGCTAATGCCAAAGGATCTGTTCCTCCATAAACGTTATATGAATCTGCTAAACCAGTTGTTGGTGCATCCCAAGAAAAGGTTATTAAACCTACTACTACATCTGTAGCTTGATGTGCTGGTGTTGGGTTTGAAGCACAACCAGGCGCATCAATTTGTGTCCAAGAAAATGCCGTTGACCAAGCACTTTCGTCACCTGCGCCACAAATAGCTCTTACTAAGAATTCGTATTGATTACCTGTAGTTAAAATACCAACAGTTACTGGGTTTGTTGCCGTAGCAATACCAGTTCCTGTTACAACACCGCTTGCAGTTACATCTACTATCTCGTATTCCCAACCATTTGCTGGTGCTGTTCCGTTATTATCAGTCCAACCAAGATCTACAGTGCCTGCTGTAGCGTCAATATTAGATACTGTTAAATCTGTAGGAGTAAAACATGATGGAGCTTCATTAATAGAAACATCATCAATAGCAATATCATCATAAAATTGACCTGAATCAGCTACAACAAAACGAACTTGAATATTTCCTGTTATTGTTAAACTGTGTAAAGACACAATTACTTCTTCCCAATCTGCTGTGTTTGAATTATATGTTCCAACTAAATTCCAAATAGTACCATCGTAAACTTCTACTGTTAAGGTTGCATTGGAATTTCCTTCATTATGGCTTAGTAAATTAAAATATAAAGTTGGTTCTGTTAACGATAAAGCATTAATGAATGGTGACATAAGTGTTACATCATTAGTACCAGTACCTGAATCGTCTACCCAAGCAAAATAACCGCCACTTGCAGAAGTATTACCCACTACACCGTCATTACCAACATGACCTGGTGCCGTTACGTCATTTGAAAATTCCCAATCTTCACCACCAGTCATTTTCCAACAATCTGGCAATGCACCTGTATTTTCAAAATTTTCTATAAATGGAGCTGTAAAAGTAGTACATTCTGTTTGAAAAGTAACTGGTCCAAACCAGATACTTACGACTGTATTGTCTGCACCACAATCTGCTCTTACATACGCATCGTAAGATGTATTTGTTGCACCAGCAGTCCAAGTAGTTGCTGCATTATTCGTTACATCATTCATACCAGCAGATGGTGTTGATGCTGTAGTTGGTGCCGCGTCACCGCTTGGTACAATATATAAATCCCAATTTGTAGCTGCTGTTGTATTTAATGGATTTTCCGTCCAAGAAAAAGTAGCATCTGTTGTAGTTAAGCCAGTTGCTGTTAAAGCACTTGGTTCAAAACAAGATGGTGGTATTCTCACAATAAAGTTATCTATATGGAAATCATAATCTTCTAAATCATCCACTGGACCAGTAGTTGCTTGTACTTTAAATTGTACATTAGCTGCTGTAGAAGTTAATGCCACCGTAAAGGTTTCTCCAGTAGTTGCTGGTTGATTCCCTACATTCCAAATTGTAATACTATTCCAAGTTGTACCAGAATCTTCCGTATAAGATAATTCTACTGCATCATCTGACCCCATTGTACCTGAATTAGGATTATTCCAATCTGTTACAGCTACATCAATTAATAATTCATAACCACCTGCTGATAAATCGAAGCTTGGTGTTAGCAACTCAGCATCTGTATTTCCAGTGTATAAATTAATTTTAGCACCAGCATCGGTACCTGTATTACCAAAATTACTTCCATTCCAAGAAGGGAAACCACTAATGGTGTTATTTGTCCAACAATTTGGAACAAATGTGGTAAAATCTTCGGAGTAATAAGGAGTCATTACAACACAAGGTGTTGTAAAAGTAACTGGGCCAGTCCAAGCACTAAAGTCTGAACCACCACAATCTGCTCTTACATATACTTCGTAATCTGTTTCGGCAGTTAAACTCATATCTGTAAATGGGTTTGCGTTTGCAGCAGCTCCCGAACCTGTTGGTTCTCCTGTACCTGGCGCTTGTATAACATATTGCCAAGCTGTTGCTGGTGTAGTGGTATTATTCTCTGTCCAAGCCATAGTTACATTTGTTGCAGTAATACCAGATAAAACAATATCCGATACTTCTAAACAAGAAGGTATTGGTTCCCAAGCAAAATCATCTATACGTAAGGTTTGAAAATCGGTAGTATCCGTACCATCATTACCATGCATAAATGCAATGTATTTATGACCTGCTGGATAAGTACCATCAAACAATACGGAATATTCCATATATGTATCTGTTAAAGCAACTCCTGCCATAGGTGTAAATGTTGCAACATCCGTTGCATCAGACATCGTACCAATAATAAGTGCTGGATCTGTTTGGTTACCACGTGCCATAAAACGTATACGATGTGTAGCGCTTAATAAATCGGTCAATTCAGGTGTTATTAAAAGTATTACTGAATTTTCGTCATTTCCGTTGTATAATTCTACTTTATTATTACCTGAAAAAGCAGTTCCAGAAGCATCTTCAACAGTAACTCTTGCATTACTATCTGCTGAATTTACAATAGAAGACCAACAATTTGTCAATTCTCCATCTGCTGTTGTGTCAAAATTCTCTGTAAAATCTCCAAAAGCATTACATGCCATAGAGAACGTATATGGTCCAAACCAAGCACTTACTCCTACATTATCCGAATCACAATCACTTCTAACATAAGCATCGTAAGTTAAACTTGCTGTACCGCCTACCCAAGTAGTTGCGGCATTATCCGTTACATCATCCATACCTGTAGTTGGTGTTGTAGCTACGGTTGGCGCAGCATCTCCTGTTGGTACAATATATAAATCCCACGTTGTAGCAGCAGGTATGTTTAATACATTTTCTGTCCAAGCAAAGGTAGCATCTGTGGCTGTAATACCAGTTGCTGTTAAATCACTAGAGACGTAACAAGATGGAACTTCATTAATAGAAACATCATCTATAGCAATATCATCATAAAATGAACCTGAATCAGCTACAACAAAACGAACTTGAATATTTCCTATTATTGCTAAACCATTTAAAGGTACAATTATTTTTTCCCAATCTGCTGTATTTGAATTATATGTACCAACTAGATTCCAAGCTGAACCATCGTACACCTCTACGATTAAAGTTGCATTTGCATTTCCTTCGTTATGGCTTAGTAAATAAAAAGATAAAGCTGGTTCTGTTAACAGTGTAGTATCAATGAATGGTGACATAAGTGTTACATCATTAGTACCAGTGCCTGAATCATCTACCCAAGCAAAATAACCGCCACTTGCAGAAGTATTACCAACTACATCGTCATTACCAATATGACCTGGTGTTGTAACGTCATTTGAAAATTCCCAATCTTCACCACCAGTCATTTTCCAACAATTTGGTAATGTACCTGCATTTTCAAAAGCTTCTATAAATGGAGCTGTAAAGGCAGTACATTCTGTTTGAAAAGTAACTGGTCCAAACCAGGTACTTACCCCTACATTATCCGAATCACAATCCGCTCTAACATAAGCATCGTAAGATGTATTTGTTGTACCGCCTGTCCAAGTAGTTGCGGCATTATCCGTTACATCATCCATACCTGTAGTTGGTGTTGTAGCTACGGTTGGCGCAGCATCTCCTGTTGGTACAATATATAAATCCCACGTTGTAGCAGCAGGTATGTTTAATACATTTTCTGTCCAAGCAAAGGTAGCATCTGTGGCTGTAATACCAGTTGCTGTTAAATCACTAGGGTCGTAACATGCTGGCGGTGTTCTTACTATAAAGTTATCTAAATGGAAATCAACATCTTCGGAATCATTAACTGTTCCATCAGAACCCCAAAATCCAAATTGTACGGTTGTACCTGTAGGAGTTAACGGAATAATTATAGTCTCGCCTGTATTAGAAGGTTCGGAACCAACAGCCCACGTTTGTAAATTTGTCCAAGTTGTACCATCTTCGGTATATAATAATTGTACTTGATCGTCTGATCCAAAAGTGGCTGCACTCGTATTATTATATCCAGTCAAAGCCACGTCAAATACCAATTCGTAACCACCAGCTGATAAATCAAATTCTGGTGATAGTATCCAATCGGATCTGTTATTAGTATATAAATTAATATTAACCGCACCTAAACCAGTTCCAACATGCGCAAATTCTTCAGAAGCCCAATCGCTAGAACCAAAACCAGTTGGTCCAGATGCAGGATTACCATTAGTAGCTTGATCCCAACAATTTGGTGTAAATGTTGTAAAATCTTGTGTGTAATCTGGCGTAATTGTTGCACATAATGTTGTGAAACTTACTGGACCAACCCATGCACTTGTAAAGGTATTGTCCGCAGCACAATCTGCTCTCACATAAGCGTCATAACTTGTACCTATTGCGCCACCTGTCCAAACTGTTGCAACTGCATCAGTAGCATCATCTACCGTTGGTGTGGATGCCATTGTTGGTGCAGGGTCGCCTGCTGGCACTATATATAAGTCCCACTCGGTAGCTGCGGTTGTGTTATTTTCTGTCCAAGCAAAAGTTGCACCTGTTGCAGTTTCATCCGATACTGCTAATGCAGTTGGATCTTCACAAACTGGTGATATTTGTACTATAAAATTATCTATGTGAAAATCATTATCTTGCCCATCTACAATTGCTCCATCCGTACCCCAAAGTGCAAATTGCACAGAATTAGCAGTTGATGCTAACATGATTGTTACGGTTTCTCCAGCTGTTGCTGGTTCACTACCAGCAGCCCATGTTTGTAGGTTGCTCCAAGTTGCTCCTCCATCTTCGGTATATAGTAATTGTACTTGATCATCCGATCCAAAAGTAGTTGCGTTTGTACTATTATATTCTGTTAAAGCAACATCTAATTTTAACTCATAACCACCAGCTGATAAATCAAATTCTGGTGATAGTATCCAATCTGATCTGCCACTATTGTATAAATTAATATTAACCGCACCTAAACCAGTTCCAACATGCGCAAATTCTTCAGAAGCCCAATCGCTAGAACCAAAACCAGTTGGTCCTGAAACTAAATCTCCATCAGTTGCTTGATCCCAACAATTAGGTGCAAATGTGGTGAAATCTTGCGTGTAAGCTGTAGAAGGATCTACAACAGCACAAGGCGTTGTAAAAGTAACTGGACCTGTCCAAGCACTATAATCTGAAGCGCCACAATCTGCTCTTACATATACTTCGTAATCTGTTTCAGCAGTTAAACTCATATCTGTAAAAGGGTTTGCGTTTGCAGCAGTTCCTGAACCCAATGGTTCTCCTGTTCCTGGTGCTTGAATAACATACTCCCAAGCAGTTGCTGCTACGGTGTTATTTTCTGTCCACCCTAAAGTAACATCTGTAGGTATTATTGCAGTCATTGTTATGGAAGAAACTGCTAAACAAGCAGGAGGAGTTCCGTCAATATAATTAAATTGTATGTTAGGTCTCTCTGGATTTGAAGTACTTGTATTTTTATCACAAGCAGTTGTAGAATCCGATCTATACCTTCTAGACCCATCTGTTAATAATGTTGTTCTTACACCACCGCGAGGTAAAGTATAAGGATTTGAACCATCGGTGCAAATTTCAATTAATACATTGTCTACACCATTCCAAACAAAATTAGTATCGAAAGTTATCATGTCAAAAACACCAGCAACTGTTGCTGTTGGGTCATAATCATGAGCCGCTTTTACTTCCATTGTTGATGAAGTATCATGACTAGCCGAATTAGAAACTGTTGTATGCCCCATTTTAATGGTATACCCCAACAAATCTCCACCTCCATAATCTTCAGAAACTGAAAACCCCAAGGCAGTAATCTCATCGTAAGGAGTTAATGAAGCACTCAATTCAGCAGCAGTATATACTACTTGATATTTGAACGCTTCAAAATACCCATCTACAGGGTCTGAATCATTACCATTACTATCTGCTGTACCTGTACCAATCACGATAGTTTGTGCTATATTTTGCCAACTAAAAGCAGCAATAAAAAGCATTGTTAAAATTAATGTAATTTTTTTCATAAAATAAATTTAAGTTAAAATAATTGTCTAATAAAGGCTAAATATAGAGTAAATATTTTTCTTACAAAAATTTTTAAAAAAAAAAGTCTCATTATTAAAAATAATGAAACTTTTAAACTTGTAAAATTAATGCTTTATTTTTTTATAATTTTTATGGTTTCTGTTTTTTTATCGGCTAAAACTTTAATAAAATAAGTGCCTGCATCTAAATTTTGTAAGTCAATTGTCACTTCTTTTAAAGAGTTTGTAAATTTAGTTTGTAATACTTCTTGCCCTAAAATACTATATACGCGAACAGCCGAAATATTTTTAGTAGCTCTTAAGTTTAAAGTGTTTTCTACTGGATTTGGATAGTAAGTCAGATTGATTTTATCAGATATTGTATCCTCTACAGCGAGCGGTGAGGTTGGTCTTACAAAAACAGGGTTACCAAATACACATATGGTAAATTGTCCATGTACATTACCATCGCCAATATTGGTTTGATCAACAGACCATACTCTTACAAAAATATCTTGTCCTATCAATGCTGTTTGGTTATGTAGTTGCACAACTCCAAATTCGTTATTGTCATTAGTAGAATCTAAGGTTCCATAAGGATTACCATCGTCATTACAAACATCATGGCCATTGGCATTTTCAATAATTTCTAAATTATTCCAAGTACCTGAATAAACAGATATTGCACTATCTACCATAAATGGCGTATTGACACCTGTTAAATTTGCCGATTGCGTTTGAATAATTACCGTACCAGAAGCTGGCATGGTAAATTTAAACCACACATCATCTAAAGCAAAACCTGGCTCCAAACCATCCACTGCCGGATCGGCACAATCTGTTGCTAATAAAGTAGGTCCTGTTTGTGTAGCACCTGCGTTGTTGCCTAAAAATGGCTCACACGTTGAACCAACTGGTACTGTATATGCATTTTGCGCTAAATCATTACCTGGTGTTCCAATTGCTGTTCTAATGGTAATTGGTCCAACCCATCTACTAGAGTCAGAATCGTCTGTTGCACAATTAGCTCTTACATACACATCGTAATAAGTAGTTGGCAATAAGCCCGTAATAGCATAAGTAGGGTTGGGTGTTGTGTTTGTAACTCCTGAACCTTGTGGAAATGTTGCTGGTACATACTCTACATCCCAACCACCAACTGGAGCTGGCGTGTTAATATCACTCCAAGAAACTGTAAACCCAGAAGTTGTTTGTGCTGATCCAGTCACACCTGTAACAGTTAAACATGTAGGTAAGGTAGTACCTAATACTGGTAATGTCCATTCTCCTAAATCGGTTGCTGTACAAGCAGCTCTAACATAAAATTCGTAATCGGTATCTGGTGTTAACCCAGTTACTGTAAACGGGTTTGTATTAACGCCTGTAACTTCGGTACCAGAGCCATGTGCAAAACCAGGCGTGCCATATTCTATGATATAATCTATACCTGCAGTATTTAAATCATCTGTCCAAGAGATATCCATTGTAGTTGTATCTTCATTAAAGGCAATAGCATCATAAATTGGATAACAAGCTGGCGCTACGTCAAAAGTAACATCGTCTATTGCTAAATCGTCTCTATCGTTAGTTCCGTTATTTTCATCTACTCTAAATCTTGCTTTAACTGGTCCTGTAATGGTTAGATTATCCATATTGATATAGGTCTTTTTCCAACCAACCGTATTGGAAGAACTTGTGTGTAAGCCAATATTCCAATTTGTACCATCCCAAATATCTACTGAAAAATCTACATTATTTAGCCCTTGATTATCGCTTATGTAATAAAAGGACAAGGCTATAGATGCGCCACCCAAAGGTGTTAGATCTATTAATGGTGTTGTTATCGTATTATTTGTAGTATGTGCTGGACTATCATCAACATACGCAAAATAACCTCCACTATCTGTGCTTGTACCACTTACATCACCTGCATTACCAATATTACCTGGTGTAGAGGTGTTGTTAGAGAATTTCCAAGGGTCAAAATTATTATTCTGATTCCAACAAGGATCTAATAAGCCAGCATCGCTAAAGTCTTCTGTAAATGGTGCCATAAAAATATCACAAAGTGTTGTGAATTGAATTGGACCTGCCCATAAACTATAATCGCCACCTCCACAATCTGTTCTTACGTATAATTCGTAATTTGTTTGTGAGGTTAGGTTTATTAAATTAAATAAATTATTTGTATTTGCTAGTTCAATTATTCCTGCTGCTGTTCCTTGTACGAAGCCTGGCGCACCATATTCAATTTCCCAAGTAGTAGCTGTAGGTATGTTCCCTCCATCCGTCCAAGAAAGAGTAATGTTATCGTTTGCAATGTCGTTAATCGTGATTCCGTTTACATTAATACATGCTGGCATCTCACCTACATATATATCGTCAATAGCAAAATCATCACGTGTACTTGTTGAGTTTTCATCAACAACAAATCGTACTTGGATTACTTGCCCATTAAAGGCTGCTAAGTCTATAAAGATTTGTTCCCAACCATTTGTATCGGAGCTTGATGTGAAAACTTCTTCTGCCCATGTTGATGTAGCATCACTCCAAATATCTACTGAAAAATCTACACGTTTATTAAAAAATTGATCATTACTAGCATAATAAAAACCTAAAGTAGGTGCTGTTACGCCAACTAAAGTAATAAATGGTGAAATTAAAGCGGTATTTAAATTATTTGGTGTAGAATCTTCTACCCAAGCAAAGTAACCGCCACTTAAGGTTTGCGTACTACCCATATTACCTGCATTACCAATATTACCTGGTGCAGTTACATCATCAGCAAACAACCAATCTTCGTTATTATTTGCGTCTTGTTCCCAACAAACTGGCGTATTACCATTACTTTCAAAATTCTCTGTAAATGGTGTAGTGAAAACATCACATTTGGTAATAAACGAAGCTGGACCTGCCCAAAAACTATCGTCAACACCTGGTATTACATCGCATAATGCGGTAACGTAAAAATCATATTCTGTTGAAGGATTTAAACCTGTAATAGTATAGGTAGGATTTGTTGCTACATAAGGCGCAATACCTGTGCCAGCTCCTGAACCTTGCACAAAGCCAATTGGGCCCCATTCAATAGACCAACCGCCAGCTGGTGCTCCAGCATCTGTATTGGTATCTGTCCAAGAAATTGTAGCTTCGGTAATTGTTATACTTGCGTCATCAACCGCTAAATCTTCCGCCATAAAACAAGTTGGTGGTGGTGCGCAAAATATATTAGCTTCCCAACCAGGTCTTGATACAGATCCATCTGAACTAAAAACAACGGTCAAACTACCATCTGCAGCTGTTGAAGTTATGGTCATACCTTGTAAATCGCCAGAACCACTTGGCGTAGCATCATTCCTATCCCAACACCATTCAATACCTCCATTCGGTGGATTGATTGTTGGAGCTGCTGTAGAGTTACCGTCATAAATGGTAAGACCATCATAGCAAGAAGTGCCTAAATTCTCCATACTAAAAGCTGTAAACACTAAACTCACCACATCTCCTGCATTTATTGGGTAAATTGTTGTGACCTCAGCGGCAACACCATTCGCATAATCTCCATTTGCGCCACCAGCATCTAAATACTGACCGCCACATTCAATACCTGGTATTGGTGTACAAAAACTCATTACTGGCGACCAATCACTAATATCGGCTGCTGTACATAATGCTCTTATATAAACATCGTAACAAGAATCGGCTGTTAAGCCAGTTAATGTATATGGATTTGAAAACGTAATTAATGTTGTTCCTGCACCTTGTACGAAACCAACATCACCGTATTCAATTTCCCAACCATTTGCTGGATCTACTACGTTATTGTCTGTCCAAGTTAATGCAGCAGTTGTTGAGGTTATTGTTGTTGTATCGGCAGCTAAGCTAGAAACTGCTATACAAGGTGCTGTTTCACGTGATTCTATAGTTGGTGAACCCATACAGAATCCCCAAGCAGAACCATTATCATTAAATTGAAATTTATATTTAAACCCTATTAATTGTACTGGTGAAAAACTAGCAATATTTAATGGTACACTTACCACGGTTTGTAAACCATTACAATTAAAATAATCATTGGTTGAAGATGAATTACCACCAAAGGTTTGCCATACATTCCATAAGTGTGTAGATTGATCCCACCATTCTAAGGTTAATACATCTCCCGATTGATTAAATACATAATCTACGGTTACAATTAACTCTAAATGCGGATTTGGAGTTGCTGTTAAAGCAGGGTTTAAGTTAATTATTGGAGAACTTGCATGAATAATATCAAACAGAGAACCTGCACCTGCTGCATTATCATCAAAACTAAAGTTTGCTGTTGTTGTTGGATCACTAGCAAATCCTGTTGCTGTAAATAAATTAGGATTTGAAATTGTCCAATTGGCATTTGGCCAGTTTGCTTCTTGATATATTTGAGCTTTAATTTGTATTGATGTAAGTAATAACGCTATAAAGCCGACTAATAATGTAATTTTTTTCATCAGAAAAAGTTGTTGATTAGTGTTAAAGAGGCTAAAAATATCAATATTATTTCAATTTTCAAAATTTTACACAACTAATTATCCTTTTTAATTTATTTACTTTCTTTCAGAGAAGCATAAAAAAAAGCATTTACCCATAAGATAAATACTTTTTTAAATTCTAAATTTTAAGCTCTATTTATTCGGATTTAAAATTTTCAATAATAGATTGACTTACTCCCATATTGGAAAATCCTCCATCGTGAAATAAATTTTGTAAGGTTACTTTTTTGGTTAAATCAGAAAATAAAGAAATAGTATAATCCGCACATTCTAATGCAGTTGCATTACCTAATGGCGACATTTTTTCGGCATAATTTAAAAAACCATCAAAACCTTTTACGCCACTACCAGCAGTAGTTGGTGTTGGCGATTGTGAAATGGTATTTACACGTACTTTTTTATCGGTACCAAAGAAATATCCAAAACTACGCGCAATGGATTCTAAGTAGGCTTTATTATCTGCCATATCATTATAATCTGGAAAAACTCTTTGCGCTGCCATATAGGTTAATGC
>CAZOQL010000031.1:0-21275 GCA_964582005.1 uncultured Flavobacteriaceae bacterium
GATAAATATAACCAGATTTATAAGTAATTTAAGTTGTTTCTTTGTAAAATGAAAATAGTATTCGCGACAAACAACCCAAATAAAATTAAAGAATTACAAAATTTATTGCCAAAATCAATTAAGTTATTAAATCTCAAAGACATTGGCTGTTTTGAAGAAATAGAAGAAACCGAAGTTACCTTAAAGGGAAATGCAAAATTAAAAGCGGATTATATAACAAAAAATTACGGGTACGATTGTTTTGCCGATGATACAGGTTTAGAGGTAGGTGTGCTAAATGGTTCGCCAGGTGTTTATTCTGCTCGTTATGCTGGTAAAAATTGTAATTCGGAAGATAATATGGATAAATTATTAGCTGAATTAAATGATAAAACCAATAGAAAAGCTCAATTCAAAACCATAATTACTTTAAACTTACATGGAAAACAATACTTTTTTGAAGGTATTTGCAAAGGTGCTATTTTAAAAGAAAAACAAGGCGAAGAAGGCTTTGGTTATGATCCTATTTTTAAACCAACAGGTTATGACAAATCCTTTGCTCAAATGACTTTATCTGAAAAAGGAATTATAAGCCATAGAGGTAAAGCAGTGACTAAATTAATTGATTTTTTGAAGAGTTAAAGCTTCTCTATCCTTTAAAATAAAGATGTTTGCCCATCATCATCCGTTTTTTTAGGAATAGCTCTTGTTTTATTATCATGCGGACCGATCTCTTGATTTTTCTTATTTTGGTCTTTAGTTTCTATAGGTTTAATCGTTTCTTCTACAACTTCAAGCTCTTCGATTTTTGGTTCCTCGTACGGTAAGGGTTCTAATAAATTTACCTGTTTAATTTTGTTGCTAGTCAGTTGATTTCCAATAGCATTAATGCCCTTTATCGTAATGAATTTTTCAAAGTTTATTTTTTGTTTTTCGAGGCTTCTTTTTGAAAAAACAACCTCTCCAACTGGTCTGTAATCGGTTGTAATAATTTCTAAAAACGATTTTTCACTCGCACCAATAATAAGCTCTTCTTTATTCGGGTTTTCAATCATAAAACGCTTAAGATAGTAACGTTGTTTTTCGCCATCAAAATGAATGGCAGAAATAGGCTTATTAGGAATCCATTTTTCTAAAACAATCATGTCTAAATCAAAGTGCGTGCTTAATTCGGGTGTTATGGTTTTAACAATTCCTTTTTGATTGATAATTAATAGGCGATCTTCTGAGGTAAATTCACCTAATAAATCACCACGATTATCTACATTTAAACGCTGTACAATTTCATCAAACCATATTTTACGTGGTTTTAAAGTAGATTTACCAGCTTCTTTTAATTCTATTTTTTTAATAGTAAATTTAGTAACGGTATTTCCTTTACTGCCGCGACCTTTTATGGCTAATTCAGAAAAATCAATATCCCATTTTAATTTTTTAATACTGGACAAAGCTCTTAAATACAAAGTAACTATTTCGGCTTGACCATTAGGGTTTGCAGTAAAGTACAATACTTTTGACGCTTTATTTCCTGCGCTTAAATCGTATTCTTTATCGCGAGAAACACCACTAACAAAGAAACGTTTCATATAGGTTTTACCAGCTTTCCCATCACGATATATCATATTGTAAATAGTTCGTTTGTCTCCTTTTTTGAAAATAGCTGCGTGAATAATACCTTTGCCAACAAAAGTTTTACTGGCTACTTTGGTAAGCATCATTTTACCATCACTTCTAAAAATAATGATATCATCAATATCTGAGCAATCGCCTAAAAATTCATCTTTTCGTAGTGATGTTCCTATAAAACCTTCTTCGCGGTTTATATAAATTTTCGCATTACGCATGACTACTTTTGTAGCTACAATATCTTCAAAAGTACGTATTTCGGTTTTTCGTTCTCTGCCTTTTCCGTATTTTTTCTTTAGGTTTTTGAAGTAATCAATTACATATTCAATTAAATTATCTAAATGGTGTTTTACTTGTGTAATTTTATCTTCTAAAGCCTCAATATGTTGTTTGGCTTTGTCTATATCAAATTTAGATATTTTTTTAATTCGTATTTCTGTTAAACGGATAATATCTTCTTCGGTTACTTTACGTTTTAAATGTTTTATATACGGCTTTAACCCTTTATCTATTGCTTTGATAACACCTTTCCAGGTAGTCTCTTCTTCAATATCACGATAGATTCTATTTTCAATAAATATACGTTCTAAAGATGCAAAATGCCATTGTTCTTCTAGTTCGTTTAACTGAATCTCTAATTCCATTCTGCTTAAATCAACCGTATGATCGGTAGAGCGTTTTAGCATTTCTTTTACACCGATAAAAATGGGTTTATTATTTTCAATAATACATGATAATGGTGAAATTGACGATTCGCAATTGGTAAATGAATATAAGGCATCAATTGTTTTATCAGGCGAAATTCCATTAGGAAGATGTACAAGTATTTCTACTTCGGCAGCTGTATTGTCTTCAATCTTTTTTATTTTAATCTTGCCTTTGTCGTTGGCTTTTAAAATTGAATTGATTAAGGTGTTTGTTGTATTTCCAAAAGGCAATTCGGTGATGACTAAAGTGTTTTTATCTTGCTGTGCAATTCTGGCTCTAGCTCTTATTTTTCCACCTCGTAAGCCGTCATTATAGTTGGTGATATCGGCAATTCCACCAGTTAGAAAATCGGGATAAATTCGAAAATTTTGTCCTTTTAAATATTTTATGGAAGCATCAATAAGTTCATTAAAATTATGCGGCATTATTTTAGTAGATAATCCAACGGCAATTCCTTCGGCACCTTGGGCTAACAAAAGTGGGAATTTTACAGGTAAATCTACAGGTTCTTTTCTACGACCATCATACGTTTGTTGCCAGTCGGTAGTTTTGGGATTAAAAACGACTTCTAAAGCAAATTTAGATAAACGAGCTTCAATATAACGAGAAGCTGCTGCGCGATCACCAGTAAGAATATTTCCCCAGTTTCCTTGCATATCAATTAACAACTCTTTTTGCCCCAACTGCACCATTGCATCACCAATACTCGCATCGCCATGTGGATGATACTGCATGGTATGACCAACGAGATTCGCAACTTTGTTATAACGACCATCATCTAGGTCTTTCATAGATTGCATAATACGGCGTTGTACTGGTTTGAAACCATCATCTATCGCAGGTACAGCACGTTCTAGTATTACATAACTTGCATAATCTAAAAACCATTCTCGATACATTCCTGTAACTTTGGTTATGGTTTCTTGATTGTTATCGTCAACTTTTACGGCTTGCTCTTCGTTAGTGTTTAGATTGTCTTCGTTATTTTTTATGTTTTCGTTTTCTTCTTGCATTTGCTATTTTTCTTCCACTAAATCTACTTCCACTTTTAAATTCTCAATAATAAATTTCTGTCTATCGGGTGTGTTTTTGCCCATATAAAATTCTAACATTTCATTAATCGGTTTGTCTTTATCTAACATTACTGGATCAATACGCATATCTTTACCAATAAAGTGCACAAATTCATTAGGTGATATTTCACCCAATCCTTTAAATCGTGTTATTTCTGGTTTTCCACGTAATGATTTTAACGCAGCTACTTTTTCTTCTTCGGAATAACAATAATGTGTGTCTTTTTTATCACGAACTCTAAAAAGAGGTGTTTCTAATATATATAAGTGACCTTCTTTTATTACTTCTGGGAAGAATTGTAAAAAGAACGTAATTAGTAATAAACGAATATGCATTCCATCTACATCGGCATCCGTTGCGATTACAATATTATTATACCTTAGGTTTTCGATACTGTCTTCAATATTAAGTGCGGCTTGTAATAGGTTAAATTCTTCATTTTCATACACTATTTTTTTACTTAATCCGTACGAATTTAAAGGCTTCCCTTTTAGACTAAAAACGGCTTGTGTGTTTACATTTCGTGATTTAGTAATCGATCCACTTGCCGAATCACCTTCGGTTATAAAAAGCGTAGTATCTAAGCGTTGCTCTTTTTTCATATCACCAAGATGTACTCTACAATCCCGTAATTTCTTATTATGTAAATTAGCTTTTTTAGCTCTATCACGGGCTAGTTTTCTAATACCTGATAAGTCTTTACGTTCTCGTTCGGCTTGTAATATTTTTTGCTGAATTTTAGCAGCTGTATCAGGGTTTTTATGCAGGTAATTATCAAATCGAAGTTTGACAAAATCATTAATAAATGTCCTAACGGTTGGCAAACCGCCACCCATTTCGGTAGAACCCAATTTGGTTTTTGTTTGCGATTCAAAAATGGGTTCCATTACTTTTATACTAATTGCGGTTACAATAGACTTTCTAATATCCGATGCATCGTAATTTTTGCCAAAAAAATCACGTATCGTTTTAACAATAGATTCTCTATATGCATTTTGATGCGTTCCGCCTTGCGTAGTATGTTGTCCGTTTACAAAAGAATGATATTCTTCATTATATTGCGCCTTGCTATAGGTTAGTGCAATTTCAATATCTTCTTCTAATAAGTGAACTATGGGAAACATTTTAGATTCTTCCGCAATATTTTCATCTAATAAATCACGTAATCCATTTTCTGAAAAGTACTTTTCGTCATTAAAAATGATGGTTAAACCTGTGTTTAAGTACACATAGTTTTTAATCATTTTTATAATATATTCATTGCGATACTTAAATTTAGAAAATATTTTTTCATCTGGTGTAAACGAAACACGTGTTCCTTTTCGTTGTGATGATTTTTCAATTTCACCATCCAAAAGTAATTCACCACGTTCAAATTCAGCAGATTTGGTTTTTCCATCACGAATAGATTGTACTTTAAAATTGATAGATAAAGCATTTACGGCTTTAGTACCAACACCATTTAACCCAACCGATTTTTTAAATGCTTTGGAATCGTATTTTCCACCAGTATTCATTTTAGAAACTACGTCAACTACTTTTCCTAGCGGAATTCCTCTACCATAATCACGTATAGTGATTGTTTTATCACGCAAAGCAATTTCAATAGTTTTTCCTGCGCCCATAACAAATTCATCAATAGAATTATCTAGAACCTCTTTGATTAAAATATAAATGCCATCATCAGCAGCCGAACCATCGCCTAATTTACCAATATACATACCAGGTCGCATTCTAATATGCTCTTTCCAATCCAAGGAGCGTATATTATCTTCGGTATATTTAGTTTCTTTTGTCATTGTTATCTGTTTAAACGATAGACTTTGCTGTTATTAGTAAAAAGTTGAGTCGAGTTGCTAATTTAAGCAATATGCGCATTTGTTTTAAAACGAATTTCAATAGTTATTAACAGGAAATTAAGAAAATTTTTACTGTTATTTTGAGATTAAGAAGTGTTAAAAAAAAACAATTAACAAGTTCAATTTACATATAAAATTATTATGCACTTAAATAATCAATTATTACGTAAATATTTTCTTATTTTTACGCACATAAAATCGAAATAGTTAATGGGTAAAATAATTGCAATAGCAAATCAAAAAGGAGGCGTTGGTAAAACAACTACAACGGTAAATTTAGCAGCAGCTTTAGGTGTTTTAGAAAAAAAAATTCTATTAATTGATGCAGATCCGCAGGCAAATGCAAGTTCTGGATTAGGCATAGATGTTGATCAAGTCACCATTGGAACCTATGAAGTTTTAGAACACACTAGAATCGCAAAAGAAGCTATTGTTAAAACAAATTCACCTAATGTAGATATTATTCCTGCACATATAGATTTGGTTGCTATAGAAATTGAATTAGTAGATAAAAAGGATAGAGAATACATGTTAAAGGTTGCCTTGAAAGAAATTCAAGAGGACTATGATTATATTTTAATAGATTGTGCGCCGTCATTAGGTTTGATAACTTTAAATGCGTTAACAGCTGCAAATTCTGTAATCATACCAATTCAGTGTGAATATTATGCTTTAGAAGGGCTTGGTAAATTATTAAATACCATAAAGAGTGTGCAAAAAATACACAATCCAAATTTAGATATTGAAGGCTTGCTTTTAACCATGTATGATTCTCGTTTACGATTATCTAATTCCGTTGTAAAAGAGGTAAAGCAACATTTTGACAATATGGTTTTTAAAACAATCATTCAACGAAATATTAAATTAGGAGAAGCGCCAAGTTACGGTGAAAGTATCATAGCTTATGACGCTACAAGTAAAGGTGCAATAAATTATATTAATTTAGCACATGAAATATTAAAACGAAATGAAGATGGCAAAAGCAACTAAAAAACAAGCATTAGGTAGAGGTTTGTCCGCATTATTAAAAAATAGTAATGAAGATATAACTGCTGCTCAAGATAAAAATGCAGATAAACTAGTAGGTAATATTGTTGAAATAGACATAGATTCTATAGCAGTAAACCCGTACCAACCAAGATCCTTTTTTAATGAAGAGGCTTTGCGAGAGTTGGCTAGTTCTATTAAGGAGCTAGGTGTAATTCAACCTATAACGGTACGTAAGTTAGCAGGTAACTCGTTTCAAATTGTATCTGGTGAAAGACGTTTTAGAGCTTCAAAATTAATAGCTAATACTACCATACCAGCATATATTCGTTTAGCAAACGATCAAGAAATGCTTGAAATGGCAATTGTTGAAAATATTCAAAGAGAAAATTTAGACCCAATTGAAATAGCCTTGTCTTACAAACGTTTGATGGATGAAATTAAACTTACCCAAGATGAAATGGCAAAAAGGGTTGGTAAAAGTAGATCTGCTATTGCAAATTATTTACGTTTACTTAAATTAGATCCAATTGTACAAACAGGTATTCGTGATGGCTTTTTAAGTATGGGTCATGGGCGCGCTTTAATTACTATTGAAAATCAAGAAAGTCAATTAGTAATTTATGAGAAAATTATAAAAGATAAATTGTCGGTTCGTCAAACGGAAAGTTTAGTAAAAGAATTGCGTATCGGTAAACCAATTATTGCCAAGAAATCCCCTAAGAAAACACCTGATTTTATCCAGAATAATTTAAGTGATTTAAGTACGTTTTTTGGCAGTAAAATTGACGTTAAAATAACAGGTAATGACAAAGGAAGTTTAATAATTCCGTTTCATTCGGAAGAAGATTTTAATAGAATTAAAAAATTATTAGAATAAATGTTTAAAAATTGCCTTGTAATTTTAGTACTATTATTTTTTTGTAGTGTTTCTGCACAAACAGATCAAGATTCGGATTTACAAATAAGTAATGTAACTAAAAGTTATACTAATCAAATTGACCCATTAGCTCCAGCAACTGCAGCATTTTATTCTGCTATTTTGCCAGGTTTAGGGCAAGCATATAATAAAAGGTATTGGATGATTCCTGTTATTTACGGAAGTATGGGAGCATCTATTTATGCTTACAAATGGAATGATGATAAATATAATAACGTATTACAGGCATACAAGTTAGAATTAGCAGGCAAGCCACATGAATTTGAAAATTTAGATGTTACTGCACTAGAAAGAGCTATTAAAGGCTACAAAAAGCAAAAAGATTTATTTTTATTTATAACCGTTGGTGTGTATATTTTGAATATAGTAGAAGCAAATGTAGATGCACATTTACCAAATAATAGAATTGATACAAATTTATCTTATCAGCCAACCATTATAATGGACCCCATAACCAATAAAGTTAATTTTGGCGCATCGGTAACTTTCAAATTTTAATTATGAAAATCGCACTTTTAGGCTATGGTAAGATGGGAAAGGCAATTGAAAAAATTGCTTTAGAGCGCGGTCATGAAATAGTTTTAAAAACAACAATTGATACTAAAAAAATTGATATTACTTTGGCAGATATCGCTATTGATTTTAGTTCGCCAAATGTAGCGTTTAACAATATTTCAATTTGCTTACAAAATAAAGTACCTGTTGTTTCTGGTACAACCGCTTGGTTAGACAAATACGAAGAAGCTGTAGCATTATGTAAACAAAATAATGGCGCATTTATTTATGCCTCTAATTTTAGTTTGGGTGTAAATTTGTTTTTTGAATTGAATAAAAAATTAGCTAATATAATGGCTAAACGTACTGATTATAGTGTAAGTTTAGAAGAAATACATCATACTCAAAAAATAGATGCGCCAAGTGGTACTGCAATTTCACTAGCTCAGCCAATTTTAGAAAAGTTTAACAAAAAAGATTGGGTTTTAGGTGTAACAAATAATAAAAAAGAGTTACCAATCATTGCAAAAAGAATAGATAATGTTGCTGGAACACATAGTGTGAAATACACGTCTGATGTAGATGAAATTGAAATTATTCATACGGCAAAAAACCGAAAAGGTTTTGCTTTAGGAGCTGTAATTGCAGCAGAATGGTTAGTAAATAAAAAAGGAGTTTATTCTATGCAAGATGTATTAGAATTATAAAATAATAATTAATATGACATATTTAGAAATTTTTGGATTAACGATAGTACTTTCTGCTGTTTTCGGAGCTTTATTTTTTAGTAAATTATTTGTAAAAGCAGGTAGAAAATCTTGGGAAGCTTACGTACCTATTTATAATTATGTAATAGTTACAAAAATAATTGAAAGACCTTGGTGGTGGATTATCTTAGCATTTATACCAGTTGTTGGTAATATTATGTTAATAGTGATAGTTTATGAATTCTTACACGTATATAATTATCGCAAAAAGCGTTTTACGTTAGTTACAATTCTATCTTTAGGATTGTTTTTAGCCTATGTTAATTTTGATTCTAAAACCAAATATACAGGTAGAAATAACGATCAGATACTAAAAAATGTTTCTAGCTGGGTAAGTGCTGTTTTATTTGCAGTTGTTGCTGCTACGTTAGTGCATACTTATTTTATGCGTCCTTATACAATACCAACTTCTTCTTTAGAGAAGTCGTTGTTAATTGGTGATTTTCTATTTGTGAGCAAATTTCATTATGGAGCTCGTGTGCCAATGACTCCTGTTGCGCTACCGATGGTTCAAGACTCTATTCCCTTAACAGGATTAGCATCACATATAAAAAACAAAAAATTCAAATTACCTTATTTTAGATTGCCAGCAATCCAAAAAATAAAAACCAATGATATTGTGGTGTTTAATTGGCCAGCCGATACATTAAAGACAATGTGGGGCGATAATTCAGGTGAATTTACCTATAAGCCAATTGATAAAAAAACAAACTATGTTAAACGTTGTGTGGCTTCGGCAGGTGAAACTTTTGAAATTAAAGATGGTGATATTTACATTAATGGCAAACTCTCTATAATGCCAGATAGAGCAAAACCACAATTTTACTATGTAATTGAATTTAAAGAAAAGATAAATCCAAGTACTTTATTAAAAACATATAAAGTTAGAGAAGCAACGCGAAACGCAAAAGGAGAAATATTATTTAATTTAGATGAAGAAAATGCAAGGCGATTAAAGAATAATCCATCGGTAAAAAATGTTACTAAAAAAATAAAACCAAGCGGTATTTTCGATAAAAGTATTTTTCCACACGATGCACAATATCCTTGGTCAATTGATAATTTCGGTCCGCTTTACATTCCGAAAAAAGGAGAAACGATTGAATTAAATTCTAAAACAATACCATTTTATAGAGATTTACTAAATAGATACGAAGGTATTAGCTTTGCAGATAATGGCAATGATTTTTTTATAGATGGCAAGCAAGTTACTAAGTACACTTTTAAGCAAGATTATTATTGGATGATGGGCGATAATCGTCAAAATTCATTAGACGCTCGTTTTTGGGGTTTTACACCATTTGATCATGTAATAGGTAAACCTGTATTTATATTTATGAGTTGGGATAGTGAAGCGTCTGGGTTATTCAATAAAATAAGAACAGAGCGTTTATTTACAACAGTTGGTTTAAGCGGTAAACCAAAATCGTATTTTTACTACTTTTTGGGACTTTTAGCTTTGTATTTTGGTTATACAACTTTCAGAAAAAAGAAAAATTAATAGTATAATTATATTGAAATTTTAACCAGAATGGCACTATTTCATCCCACATATTTTTCAAGTATAGCACAGTTCTCCTTATTATTACATGTAGAGAATCTACAATTTGAAATTTTTGATAATTTTCAAAAACAAACCTATAGAAACCGATGCTATATCTATGGTGCTAATGGCAAGCAATTATTAAATGTGCCTATTCAGAAAGTTTCAGGCAAACAATTAAGTAAAGATGTAAAAATTGATTACAATTCCAATTGGCAATCAGAACATCTTAAAACTTTATTTTCAGCGTATAATTCTTCTCCTTTTTTCGAATATTATATAGATGAATTAATGCCTTTATTTCAAAAAAAAGAAACCTTTTTGGTAGATTTAAATCTAAATTGTTTAGAGGTAATAATAGAATTATTACAAGAGAAAATATCTTTTACTAAAACAATCATTTATCAGAAAGAATTACCGAATGATTACAGGTGTTTAGTAGGAGCAAAGGGACAGTTCCTATATAAGCCCACGAATTACACACAAGTTTTTGAAGAAAAACATGGGTTTATTCCAAATTTAAGTATTTTAGATTTACTTTTTATGGAAGGACCAGCAACTGCTTTATATTTAGAAAAAAATACTTATTTCTAACTTTAGAAAAAGATATAATTTATAAAAATACAATTATTTTTTTATTTTATAAAATAAAAATGCATTTTTATACTAATTAAACTTATAAAAGTGCGTAATTTTGCAATTATATTATTTTTAAGGGGTTTTCAGAAAAATGACAAATAATAAAAAACAAATTGGTAAAAAACTATATGCATATCAACAACATGCAATAGAAACTATTTTAGAAAAAATAGAAACTTTACCAGATAATTATAATTTATTATACCAATTACCTACTGGTGGAGGAAAAACAGTGATATTTTCTGAAATTACGCGAAGATTTATTGAAAAAACAAAGAAAAAAGTTCTTATTTTAACGCATAGAGTAGAATTAGCTAAGCAAACTTCGGCAATGATTAGCGAGTTTCAAGTACCAAATAAAATAATTAATAGCCAAGTTACAGAGCTTCCAGATCAAGACGACTATCAATGTTTTGTTGCGATGGTTGAAACACTAAACAATAGAATACAAGACGAAAAAATAATTCTTAAAGATATTGGCTTAGTTATTATAGATGAAGCTCATTACAATTCTTTTAGAAAATTATTTAAATATTTTGAAAATTGTTTCATATTAGGAGTAACTGCTACGCCATTGAGCTCTAACATGGATACGCCAATGAAAGATATCTATAAAGAACTTTTAGTTGGTGAATCGGTAAAATCATTAATTAATGCTGGTTATTTATCAAAAGCTGTTCCGCATACTTTTAATGTTTCTTTAACAGGATTAAAGGTAGGAATGAATGGTGATTATACAGTAAAATCATCCGAAGAATTATATATTCAGCAGCAAATGCAAACCCGTTTATTAGCTGCATACGAGCAATGTGCAAAAGGCACTAAAACACTTATTTTTAATAATGGAATACGAACTTCTTGGTATGTTTATGATACTTTTAAAGAAGAAGGATATAATATTAGAAATTTAGATAGTACCGTTGGTAAGCAAGAACGTAAAGAAATACTAGAATGGTTTAAGAAAACACCAGGCGCAATTTTGACTTCTGTTGGAATATTAACAACGGGTTTTGATGAGCCAACTATTGAAACAATTATAATGAATAGAGCAACAAAGTCATTGGCTTTGTATTTTCAAATGATTGGTCGTGGTTCTCGTGTTCTTCCTGGGAAAAAGGAATTTAATTTATTAGATTTAGGTAATAATTTAGCTCGTTTTGGTGATTGGACTGCGGATGTTAATTGGCATTTGGTCTTTAAATCACCTAATTATTATTTAGAAAACATCATTCAAGATGATGAGTTAGAGCGTAATTTTGTTTATGAAATGCCTGAAGATGTTCGAGAAAAATTTGCTAAATCAGAATTGGTTGAATTTAATGTAAAAAAAGAATACGAAAACGTTACAAATTCTGGTTTAAAATCAAAGACTGTTTTAGAAAACTCTATAGCACAACATGTTAAGATTTGTGTTGAAAATAGCGAAGATGTTTATGATGCTTGGACTTTATCAAAATTATTAGATGATGATATTGCACATAGGATAAAACAGTATAGTTATTGTATCATTAAAAATACCAATAACTATATGAAATGGCTAAATGAAGATTATAAAAGACAACTTAGAACTAAAATAGCTCAAAATTTCGATTGATTTTGAAATTTAATTTACAAAATTTCTTTTACCAAAAATAGCACTTCCAACACGAGCCATTGTACTTCCGTTTTGTATAGCAATTTGATAATCGCCACTCATACCAATTGATAATGTTTGTAAATCAATATTTGATTGTACGTTATTTTTTTGACTATTAAAAAAAACATTTAATTTACTAAACTCTGCTTTTATTTGCTCTTGATTGGTTGTAAAACTAGCCATTCCCATAAAACCTGTAATTTTAATATTATTTAAACTTTCTAATTCTTTTGAATTTAACAGGCTTTCTATTTCATGAAAATTTAATCCAAATTTGGTTTCTTCTGTCGCTATTTTGGCCTGTAGAAGACAATTTATTATGCGGTTGTGTTTTATTGCTTGCTTATTAATTTCTTTTAAAGTTTTAAAACTATCCACACCATGAATTAAAGCAACAAAAGACGCCATATATTTAATTTTATTGCGCTGTAAATGCCCAATCATATGCCATTGAATGTCTTTCGGAAGTTCTTCGTGTTTTTGACACATTTCTTGTACTTTATTTTCACCAAAAATGCGTTGACCAGCGTTATAAACTTCTAATATATCCGAAATGGATTTTGTTTTAGAAACAGCAACTAAACAAGTTTCTTTAGGTAAACTATTTTTTACTAATTGTAAATTATTTTTTAAACTCATTTAATTTGTCTTAGAAAATAGAGTTTAAATTATACAAATATGGTTTGTTTTCTATCTGGTCCAACCGATATTATTTTAACAGGAACACCAACATAGTTTTCAATTAAAGTGACATAATCTAACAGGTTTTTTGGCAAATCATCAGAAGAGTTGACTTCAGTGACATCAGCTTTCCATCCTTTTACTTCAATATAATTAACCGAAACATTTTCGGGCTCAATATTATATGGAAAGTGACTAATTTCTTTACCTTTGTACGTATAAGTTGTTGCAATTTTTAAGGTTTCGAAACCAGATAAAACATCGCCTTTCATCATCATTAACTGTGTTACGCCATTTATTTCAACGGTATATTTTAATGCAACTAAATCTAACCAACCACAACGTCTTTCTCTACCTGTTGTTGCACCAAATTCGTGACCAATTCTAGCCATTTTTTTACCATTTTCATTAAACAGTTCAGTAGGAAATGGGCCAGAACCTACACGAGTAACGTATGCTTTAAAAATACCGAATACTTCTCCAATTTTATTTGGAGCAACACCTAAACCTGTACAAGCGCCTGCAGCAGTTGTGTTTGAAGAAGTTACAAACGGATATGTGCCAAAATCAATATCCAATAGAGAGCCTTGTGCGCCTTCAGCTAAAATAGTTTTTCCGTTTCGCATTGCGTTATGAAGATACTCTTCACTATCAATAAAGTTCAATTTTCTTAATTCAGCAACAGCATTAAAAAACTCTTCTTCTAGTTCTTTTAAATCATATTGAATATCTACATCAAAATAAGCTAACATTGAAATATGTTTTCTTGTTAGAGCATAGAATTTCTCTCTCCAATCATCTAATTCAAAATCTCCAATTCTAAAACCATTTCTACCTGTTTTGTCCATATAAGTAGGACCAATACCTTTAAGTGTTGAGCCTATTTTAGCTTTTCCTTTTGCGGTTTCTGAGGCTGCATCTAACAAACGGTGGGTTGGTAATATAACATGTGCTTTTCTTGAAATTAATAATTTTGATTTAAAATCAATATTATAAGGAGCAAGATTATCCAATTCTTTTTTAAAAATTACAGGATCAATAACAACGCCATTTCCTACAATATTAATGGCAGTTTTATGAAATATACCCGATGGTATTGTATGTAATACATGTTTATTGCCATCAAAAATTAAAGTATGACCTGCATTTGGGCCACCTTGAAAGCGTGCAATGATATCATAGTTTTTTGTTAAAACATCTACTATTTTACCTTTTCCTTCATCGCCCCATTGTAGGCCTAGTAGTAAATCTACCATAAATAGTTAGTCTTTAGTTTTGTTTTTTGTTCCGTAAAAATATAAAGAGTGATTTGTTATAGAAATATCAAAAACTTCTTCTATTGTTTTTTTTATGGTTTGAATTCTTGGATCACAAAACTCAATTACTTCACCAGTATCTGTTAAAATAACATGATCATGTTGTTTGTCAAAATAACATTTTTCATAATGAGATTGATTTTTGCCAAATTGGTGTTTTCTTACCAAACCACTTTCTAATAATAATTCAATCGTATTATATAGCGTTGCTCTACTCACTCTATATTTTTTATCTTTCATATAAAAATAGAGTGATTCTATATCAAAATGCTCTTCGTGATCGTAAATTTCTTGTAAAATTGCAAATCGTTCTGGTGTTTTTCTATGTCCCTTAGTTCCTAGGAATTTAGTAAAAACATTTTTTACAATTTCTTGATTATTATTTGTGCTCATAAAAATAGTTAAAAAACAAATTTACGATGAAAAGTGATTTGTAAGGTCTCTTTTAATGAAAAAAATAAATAAGTTTTTAACAATAGTTACTTTTGTTCTCTAATAACTTTTACAATACCATCAATTTTTTTAATGGCAATAATAATTTTTTTTAATTGGTCTTTATTATTAATTTCAATAGTTAGTTTTCCTTCAAAAAAACCTTCATCACCATTAATGTTTATACCCATTAAATTGACATTTAATTTATGGAGTGTTTTGGTAACATCATTAACTAAACCTTTATTGTCAATACCTTTTATATAAAGGGTGACTTTATGTGCTTGTTGTGCGGAATCTATCCATTTGGCTTTTAATATTCTATAGGCGTAATTTGCTTGAAGTGAAACGGCATTGGGGCAAGTTATTTTGTGAATTTTAATACCTTCGGTTATGGTAATAAACCCAAATACTTTATCGCCAGGTATGGAGTTGCAACATTTCGCATTTTTATAGTCTAACTTATCTTGGTCTTTTCCAAAAACTAATAAATCGTATTTTAAATTGCTTTTTTCGGTTGGGTTATTTAGATTAGTACTTTTTCTTCTAATCGTTGCTTTAAAAAAATTATAAAAAGTATTACTTCTATTTATAGCAAACTCTTTAAGTTGCTTATTTTCAATAGTACCATTTCCTATACGAACAAATAAGTCAAAACTTGTTTTTAAATTAAAATAAGCACCAAGTTCATTAATGGTTTTTTCATTAAATGGAATTTTAATATGTCTTAGTTTTCTGGATAAAATTTCCTTTCCTTCATTGGCAATTAACTTTTCATCTTCCTTTAATGCATTTTTAATTTTAGATCTAGCACTTGCTGTAATTACAAAATCTAACCAACTCAATTTTGGTTTTTGATTTTTAGAAGTAATTATTTCAACTTGATCACCACTAAGTAAAACGTGACTTAAAGGTACTATTTTACCATTTACTTTAGCGCCACGACAGCGCAAACCAACTTCGGTATGAATCATAAAAGCAAAATCTACTGGAGTACCGCCTTTAGGTAAATTTTTTATTTCACCATTAGGTGTAAAAATATAAATCTCTTTGGCATATAAGTTTAATTTGAATTGCTCTACAAAATCAATAGCATTTCCAGTTGGATTTTCTAGTGTTTCTTTCAATAAATTAAGCCAAGACTCTAAGCCACTTTCTTTGCTTTTGCCTTGTTTGTATTTAAAATGCGCTGCATAACCTCTTTCTGCAATTTCATTCATTCTTTCGGATCGTATTTGAACCTCAACCCAACGACCTTTTAAACCCATTACTGTAATGTGTAAGGCTTCATAGCCTGTTGTTTTTGGCTGTGTTATCCAATCTCGTAATCGTTTTGGATTTGGTGTAAAATGGTCGGTAACTATAGAGTAAATTTTCCAAGCATTAAATTTTTCTTTTTTGATAGGGCTTTTATAGATAATGCGAATGGCAAATTTGTCATAAATCTCATCAAAAGTAATGCCTTGATTTAACATTTTTTTGCGAATAGAATAGATAGATTTTGGTCTACCTATTAATTCGTATTTCATTTTTTCTTCGTCTAGGGAAGATTTAATAATTTTTGAAAATGTTTTTATATAAATATCTTGTTCCTCTTTACTTTGTGTTATTTTATTAAATATGTCTTGATAAATTTCGGGTTCGGTATATTTTAAACCTAAATCTTCTAATTGCGATTTTATATTATACAAACCTAAACGATGTGCTAATGGTGCATAAATAAATAGTGTTTCGGATGAAATTTTAACCTGTTTATGTGGTGGCATTGCGTCCATAGTTTGCATATTATGCAATCTATCGGCAATTTTAATTAGTATTACACGAACGTCATCGTGCAAAGTAAGTAGCATTTTACGATAATTTTCTGCTTGTAGAGAAACGTCTTGGTCTTTTTTTAAATGAGATATTTTAGTTAATCCATTAACAATTTTGGCAACTACTTTGCCAAATAATTTTTCAATATCCTCAATAGTATAATGTGTATCTTCAACAACATCATGCAATAATGCAGCAACTATCGAAGTAGCCGCTAAACCAATTTCATTAGATACAATTTTTGCAACAGCAATAGGATGGAAAATATAAGGTTCGCCAGTTTTACGTCTTTGTTCTTTGTGCGCTTCGGCAGCTAAATCAAACGCTTTTCTAATTAATAGTTTATCGTCTTTAGATAATGTTTCGTAAGTGTCACTCAACATGTCTTTATAGCGTTTTGCTATTTCTTTTTTTTCCTCTTCAATTGTAGCCGTATAACTCATAGAATAAAAGTAAACATTTATTTTAGTTAAATAACGTATAATTTACTTTTTTGTGTTTATGTTATTTTAACGCCTTAATGTTGATAAATTACAAATGTTTTTATATATTTACAAAGAATATCCTAATATGCAGATGTAATAACAAGCTTTGTTAAAAATAAACAACAACCTTGTAAAACTTAACAATTATGAATAGAATAATAAGACCCGAACCAGTAGATAGAGAAATAGTTTTAGACCCAACAAAAGTAATCATGTCAAAAACTAACGCTAAAGGTATTGTGATGTATGCCAATGAATATTTCATGGAAATATGTGGTTATTTAGAGTATGAGTTAATGGGACAACAACATAATTGCATAAGGCATCCAGATATGCCAAGAATTATTTATAAAATACTATGGCAACGTTTAGCTAAAGGAGAAAATATTCATGCACTGGTGAAAAATCTTACTAAAGATGGAAGGTATTATTGGGTTTTGACCAATTTCGAAACTAAATTTGATGAAGATGGCTATATAAAAGCGCATTACTCTCGAAGAAAAGCCGCTCCTATTGAAGCTGTAAAAAAAATAGAAAAAATTTACAAAGTACTAGTTTCTTTAGAGGCTAATGATAAAACGATGATGCTATCAGAAAACTATTTAATGGGAATGTTAGAGGAAAATAATATTACTTACGATGATTTTATTTTAGACTTAATGAATTCTACCGAAGAGGAGCTGCAATCTTACTTTAAAGACCCTTCGATGAATCTTAATGTTAAAGAAACGGTTTCACCTGTTCAAGAAGTTGATCCAATTGTTGAAGACAAAGTTCTTAATGAAATAATAAAACAGCCTGAAGCTAAAATGGATATGAAAAAAAAGCAAAACTTTTTCTCTAGACTTTTTGGAAAATAACACTTTATTTTTTCAATCGTAAAATACGCTGTAATAAAGTTGGATGAGAATAATGGTAAAACACATAACTTTTATGAGGCGTTAAATTACTCAAACTATGTTTAGATAATTTTTTAAGAGAAGAAATCAAAAATTCACTTGAATAATGGTTTTTTGCGTACGCATCGGCTTGGTACTCCATTTTACGGGATAGTATATGCATAAATAATCCTGTTATGGCGGATATTGGTGTGTACAAAACACCAAATACAATCAGGCTAATATGAAAACTCGGTTCAGAAACCGATAAGGCATCAGCAAGTAATTGATTGCCTATAAATAAGGAAAGTAAGAATAGAGTAAAACCCGTTATTAAAATAGATAGTAACATATTAATAAAAACATGCTTCTTTTTATAATGCCCAATTTCGTGTGCTAAAACAGCAATTATTTCTTGATTATTTAGTTCTTTTATTAGTGTATCGTATAGAACAATACGTTTTTTTGCGCCAAATCCAGAAAAATAAGCATTTGCTTTTGTAGATCGTTTAGAACCATCAATTACAAAAATAGCATCTAATTTAAAAGAAACTTTTTTTGCAAATTCTTCAATTTCATTTTTTAAAGAGCCATCTTCTAGTGACGTTTGTTTATTAAATAATGGTACGATTATACTAGAATAAAATAAGGTCATAAACACAGAGAAAAAAGTAATAAATAACCAAGTATAAAACCAAAAATTTGTTCCCGTTTTTTGATAAAACCAGATAATTAAAGCTAAAATGAAACCGCCAATTAAGATACTTAATAACCATCCTTTTATTTTATCCATCCAAAACAACGATTTTGTTGTTTTATTAAAACCAAATTTCTCTTCTATAACAAAAGTTTGGTAATAAGAAAAAGGCGTTGTTAAAATATCACTTCCCAACATAATAAATCCAAAAAACAATAAGGAAATAACCATTTCATTACTACTTAATAGTCTCGCTAAAGTGTCTAGATATGTAAAGCCTTTAAAAATAAAAAAACTCAAAGTGAGTACTATAGAAAATAACGAAGTATACTTAGAAAAATGCTCGTTGACTTGTTTGTATTGTTGTGATTTTTCATATTCTTCCTTAGTATAGACGTCTTTTAACTCTAATGGAATTGGGTCATTATAATGCTTCGAATTTAAGTAATCTAGCCAAGAATTTACTATAAAATTCAGAATTATAATACTAATAATAATATAAAATAATAATTGTGCAGTCATAATTATGTAATAGAATTTCGTTGTCTTACGGCTTCAAATAATAGGATTGCCGCAGAAACCGATACATTTAAAGAATCTATTTCTCCTTGCATTGGTATAATTATTTTGGTAGCATTTTCAAGCCATTGTTCACTTAAACCTGTAGACTCTGTTCCAACAATAATAGCGCTAGATTTGGTGTAATTTTGGTTTAAATACGTTTTTGAATCGTTATGTAATGCTGCTGCAAACAACTTTATATTTAGATCTTTTAAATAAGCAATAATCTCTGCCGTACTTCCGATAGCAATTTGTTTGGTAAACAAGCAACCAACACTAGAGCGAATAATATTAGGATTGTACATATCCGTTAACGGATTGGCAATAAATACGGCATCTATATTTGCAGCGTCTGCGGTACGTAATAGCGCACCAATATTACCAGGTTTTTCTGGCGCTTCGGCTACTAAAATTAAAGGATGTTTACTTAGTTTAATACTTTGTAAATCGAATTTTTTAATTTTTAGGATAGTTATTATTCCTTCGGTAGTTGATCTAAAAGCTAATTTTTGATAAACTTCCTTGGAAATTTCAATTAATTCAATAGATTGATTTTTAATAATTTGATTAACTTTATCTGAAGTAATAAGTTTCATGTAGAATAGGAGTGAAGTAATTTCGTAATTACCTTTTAGTGCTAGTTTTAATTCACGAATTCCTTCCAAAACAAACAAACCTTGTTTTTTTCGTTCTTTAGATTTATCCTTAAGTAGTAAGATGTTTTTTACGATAGGATTTTGTAAACTAGAAATATATTTCATCTTAAAATAAGGTTTCATTATCTATTTGAAAACCCTGAATGAATTGTATGGATTTTTCAATATCGTAGTGTAAAATTCTATCTTTTTCTACAAAAGGCACTTCCGTTCTGTAAACGGATAATAAACTGGTTATAAATGGAGAACTCTTTAATGGTTCTCTAAAAAATAAGGATTGAGAAGCATTAAATAATTCAATAGCTAAAATTCGTTCTACATTGTCTAAAACTCTTTTTGCTTTTGTAGCTGCATTTGCGCCCATACTAACGTGATCTTCTTGCCCGTTACTTGAAACTACGCTATCTATACTTGCTGGCGAAGCCAATTGTTTATTTTGACTAACAATACTTGCAGCAGTATATTGCGGAATCATAAAACCTGAATTTAAACCAGGATTGCTAACTAGAAAATTTGGCAAACCTCTATCACCTGAAACTAATAAAAAAGTTCTTCTTTCAGAAATACTGCCTAATTCGGCTATAGCAATAGCTAGGTAATCTAAAGCAAGTGCTAGAGGTTGCCCATGAAAATTACCGCCAGAAATAATAATATCTTCCTGAACAAATATATTAGGATTATCTGTAACGGAATTAATCTCGGTTTCCATTGTTTTTTTAACAAAGTATAAGGTGTCTAAAGTTGCGCCATGAACTTGTGGCATACATCTAAAGGAGTACGGATCTTGAACATGTTCTTTTTCTTGTGTAATGATTTCACTTCCTTCTAAAAAATCACGAATTCGTTTGGCAGTTTTTAATTGCCCGTTATGAGGTCTTATTAAATGAATTAGTTCATTAAAAGGAGATATTCTTCCGTCAAAACCCTCTAAAGAAATAGTGCCAATTAAATCTGCTAAATAAGCAAGTTTAAAGCCCTTTAAAACTTGAGTAACACCATAAGCACTCATAAATTGCGTGCCATTTAATAAGGCTAAACCTTCTTTAGATTGCAGTTCGATGTTTTGCCAACCAAATTTTTTATTAATTATTTTTGCAGATACTATTTTATCTTCAAAATAAACATCGCCTTCACCAATAAGCGGTAATGCCATATGCGCCAATGGCGCTAAATCACCTGATGCGCCAAGCGATCCTAATGTGAAAATGACAGGTAATATATCTTTATTGTAAAAATCGACCAATCTATTTATAGTTTGCAATTGTATACCAGAATGTCCATAACTTAAAGATTGGATTTTTAATAAAAGCATTAATTTGATAATATCTTTTGGTGCTTTTTCTCCTGTACCGCAAGCATGTGATTTAACTAAATTTTCTTGTAATTTTTGTAAATTAATTGTTTTTATTTTTACATCACATAAAGAAACAAAACCAGTATTTATACCATATAAAGGTTTGACGGAGGTTTTAATTTTGGAATATAAATAAGATATACAATT
>CAZOQL010000032.1:0-21218 GCA_964582005.1 uncultured Flavobacteriaceae bacterium
TAGATAAAGAAGTAAGTAGTTTTGTTTTGCCAGTAGGAGCAACTATTAATATGGATGGTACAAGCTTATATCAAGCAGTTGCAGCAGTTTTTGCAATGCAAGTTTTATGGCCAGCAGGATTGGTTTTTGAAAATCAATTAATAATAGTAGTAACGGCATTATTGGCATCTATTGGTTCTGCTGCAGTTCCTGGAGCAGGAATGGTTATGTTGGTAATTGTATTAGATGCAATTGGTTTTCCACCAGAATTATTACCCATTGCTTTGGCATTAATTTTTGCTGTAGATAGACCTTTAGATATGTGTAGAACAATGGTAAATGTTACTGGTGATGCAACAGTTGCCATGGTGGTTGCAAAATCATTTGGTAAATTAGGAATGCCAAAAGTAAAAAATTGGGATGATAATTACGATAAAGTTAAATAACTAAATAAATTAGTATGAATATTTGTTTTTTAATGTATCCTTGGGAATCCATAAAATCTCCAGAAAATGATACGAGTGTATGTTTAATACATGAATGTGTGAAAAGAGGTCATGGCGTTGCTATTTGCACACCTGCAAATCTAACCATCCGTAATAGCACTACGAGTGCTTTTTGTACAGTAATTAATAGGATGGAAGTTGTGCCCAAAAATTTAAAGGCCTTTCATAAAAAAGCAGAAACACGTCAAGAAATGCTTCCATTAGCAGGTTTTGATGTTATTTTTATGCGTGCCGAGCCGCCTTTAGATCCATTGATGTTAAATTTCTTAGATTCCGTTAAAGACGATGTTTTTATAATGAATTCCGTACAAGGTATGCGGGTTGCTAATAATAAATTATATACGGCTGTTTTTGATGACCCTAATAATGAAATTATTCCAGTTACTCATGTTTCTAAAAGTAAAGAGTATTTAATTAAAACTATTGAAGAGTCCAATTCGGATAAAATGATTTTGAAACCGTTGAATGGTTTTGGTGGTTCAGGAGTAATCTTAATTGAAAAATCTGCTATGGGAAATATCAATTCCTTATTGGATTTTTATTTACAAAATGCTATTGGCGGAAGTGATTATGTAATTTTGCAAGAATATATTGAAGGTGCTGAAAAAGGAGACGTTCGTGTTTTGTTATTAAACGGAAAACCAATTGGCGCGATGCGAAGAGTGCCAGGCGAAAAAGACCATCGTTCTAATGTAAGTGCTGGTGGTAGTATTGAAAAACATGTTTTAACAGTAAAAGAAAAAAAATTATGTGAAAAAATAGGACCTAAATTAGTTGCTGATGGTTTGAATTTTGTTGGAATAGATATTATTTCAGAAAAATTAGTAGAAGTAAACGTAATGAGTCCTGGTGGCGTAACCTATATCAATAAAGTTTATAGAGTAAAAATACAAGAAAAAGTTATTGATTATTTAGAAGATAAGGTAGAAGAATTAAATGCCAGTTTTAACAGAAGAGCTAGATTGCGAAAAGCAGTTAATGAAGCCTAATAAAAAATAAGCAAGATAAAAGAGTCAAGAAATATATAGTAAAAAAACTTAGAAATTTGTATTTATTATAATTCAGAATTATAAATTTAATAGCCATTGCAAAAACTTACGATAACCCAAATAATCCAAAAAATTAAGAATCAAGAGGTTTTTCATGCTATAGCAGAAAATTATTCCTTTACATTAAAAATTGATTCGTATGTGCATTACGTATGTGGTGCTGTTCACGATGGACATCAATTTAAAAAGTCCCTATGGGATAATTGTTTGCATTCCGAATACGATCGTTGGTTTGAAGAAGACCCAAATACCAAAGAAATGATTCAAAGTCATCCAATTGTTATTGCTGGTTGTGATTCTCGTTTTGAATACGATTTAAATAGAAGTCCAGATTCTGCTATATATAAGGATGCTTGGGGAAAACAACTTTGGGAAACACCAATACCAGCATTCGAAAAAGAGAAAAGTTTACAAAAACACACTAATTTTTATAAGGTAGTTGAAGCCTTAATAACGAAATTAGAAGAATTACATGATAAAGTAATCGTTTACGATATGCATTCTTATAATTGGAAACGATGGAATAGAGAAGTGCCAACGTTTAATATTGGAGCTGGTAAAATAGATATTGAAAGGTTTGGCAATGATGTAGAATTATGGCGAGCATCTTTATCCGAAATAAAACTACCTAATACTATTAAAAGTACATCTTTAATTAACGATGCCTTTAAAGGGAATGGCTATTTTCTACATTTCATAACCAATATTTCAAAAAACACCTTAGTTTTGGCTACCGAAGTAAAAAAAATATATTGCAATGAATTGGAACAAGTTATTTTTCCTGAAGTTGTATATACTATCGAAAAAGAATTGAAAAAACGAATAATTGAGCACGCATCTAATTTTATAAAAAATAATAATTGACAACTACCAAAATAAATATATTAGACATAGATCGAAAATTAGATTTTTTAGTTAAAAAAATCGAATTATTAAACTATATCAACCCAACAAATATTGAAGACGAAAAAGAAAAATTCTTTCAATCTAAATATACTATAAATCCAGGTTTCATCTATCCAACATTAGATTTTGATGCTTTTGATTTACAGCGGCAATTATTTTCTTTAGAAATTGAAACTATTGAAGATCCAATAATTAAAAATTTATACGAAGATATAATTTATGAATATTCAGGTTTAATTGAGTGTATAGCAACCATTGGTAAAGGTAAGAAATTTTATTATAATTCACTACGTTCCTTTGGTACACCAACCGAAAAAGATGTTGAAAACGCAAAATTTATTTTACATTTTAACGATGAGGTAGATGTAGAAAAAACAACTCCAAAATTTGATGTGCATCAAGCGGAAAGTTTTTTTAGAGAATATTCCAAACAATACGGTTTTACGTATGCCATAAAACATTCCGATAAATTGTCAGCCATTGCTATGGTGTTAAGTAATGACAAAACGCTTGTTTTAAATAAACTACATACGTTTTCTCAAAATGATATTAGTATTTTAACCACGCACGAAATAGGCGTGCATATGCTTACAACGATGAATAGTGAAAATAATATTTTAAAAATATTTTCACATGGTTTTCCTAATAATGTAGAAACACAAGAAGGTTTAGCAGTTTTTAGTGAATATATGTCTAACAGTATTACTTTAGAGCGTTTAAAAGTATTAGCATATAGAGTGATAGCAGTTAATTCATTAGAAAAAGGCTACGATTTTAAACAAACGTTTAAACTATTAAAAAATAATTATAATTTATCTTATGAAACCGCTTTTAAAATAACCTTGCGTGTACATAGAGGTGGCGGTTTTACCAAAGATTATTTATATCTAACTGGTTTGAAAAAAGTGTATTCTTTTTATAAAAAAGGCAATAGTCTAAAGCCACTTTTAACAGGAAAGACAACCTTAGAATACGCAAAAGAGATTACGTATTTAATTGCGAATGATTACGCAAAACCAATAACGTATTTTAATAAATCATACTTAACTAATAATTGTGATAAAGAAACCATCAATTTTATTTTAGATAAATTAAAATAATTTTACTTTTTTTTTAAAAAAAATATACTTAATTTTTGTATGTTTGGTGTTAAACTAATATTTTAACAATTAAAACAAGACAATTATGAAGAAAATTTTACTTTTTATTATTACGATTTCAATAGCTTTTACTGGGTTTTCTCAGTTGACGGAAGATTTTGAAAACGCTACCTTTCCACCAACAGGTTGGGCATCTTTTATTGGAACTAATGGTTTAGGTACTGTTGAAGATTGGAAAGAGAACGGAACGACAAATAAATATGCGTTTGTACTTTGGGAAAATGTAGATGATTTAACTGGCCCTGCTGAGGATTGGTTGGTAACGCCACAATTCACAGTTGATGCAGCTAGTACAATTTTAAAAATCAGTAATACTGTTTTTAATACAACAGATTATGGAGGTGTTTTTACTATTAGAATTTCTTTGGGTGCATCTCAAACAACGCATGCCGATTTTACCATAGTAGATACACAAACTGAAACGGATATTAGAGGTGGTGCGACATCAACAGTTTTCACAGATCATTTTGTTGATTTAATTACTTATGCTAATCAAGCTATTTATGTTGCTTTTGTATGGACACAAGATGATGGAGATGCTTTAGGAATTGATAATGTTGAAATGATTTCTAATGCAACACCTCCAGATGTAGTTACTACACCAACGCCTGCAGATAATGCCGTTGATGTTTATGTTGATGATACCGATGGCGCCGATGCAGACACAGATCCAGACATGCGAGTTATATTTGATTGGGAAGATGCTTTAACAGGCGATGCACCAACATCGTATGATTTTTATATTGCAACGAGTTCTGCTGCCTTAGCAACAGCAACACCATTAACAACTGTATCAAATAGTACGATAGACATTGTTGGAATAAGTTATAGTACGGAATATTTTTGGAAAGTTGTTGCGAAAAATGTTGGTGGTGCTTCTCCAGCATCTCCAGAATGGTCATTTACAACTGCTGCAGATTCAACTGCATCTATTGAAGATGATAAATTAGAAGCGTCAGTTACAATTTACCCAACAACAATTAATAATGTATTTACGATTAAAAACGATAGTAATACAGCATTAACGAATCTTACCATATTTGATATTAATGGTAGAGTGGTTCAAAAAGAAAACTTGAATGATTTAATTGGTTCTAAATCAATTACTATTTCAAACTTAACCAGTGGTTTGTATTTTGTTGAATTAAATTCTGCAAATGGGAAACTAGTTAAAAAAATCATAAAAAAATAAACTATTTTTTTAAATAAATTAAAGCTCTTAAAATGAAAATTTTAAGAGCTTTTTTTATGCATTGCTATAATAGAAACTTATCTAGTAATTCGTTATTTGGGACTTTACAAGTGTCTTGTTTCCCAAACCACTTATATCTGTTTTTCGCAATAAAACCATACAAATAATCTCGTAAACATTTCGGAATTATATGAAGCACAATTAGTAAATTATACGGAAATTTTAATTGTTTAGCTATTTGTAGAGCTGCCGTTGATTTATAATAAATTTTATTTTCAACTATTAAAACAATACTATCTATTTTATTTAGGTTTTTTTTTGAATTAAATTGTAACAAAAGTTCTTGTCCAGCGTCTGATTGGAGAGAAGCAAATAAAAAACGATTCTTTTTATCATGTTTAATAATAAAATTAACCGATGTATTGCATAAGTTACATATGCCATCAAAAAGAATAATAGATTTATTTTTTGCTATCATTAGTACAAATTTACAATTTAAATTAAGTAAACTATGGAAAGATCTTCGGATATATTTATTGACAAATGGACTGAAATTCGAAAAAAAGGAAGATATCATTACGCATTAAAACAAGGTGCTATAATGGCAGTTTTAGTTTTTATAGTTCGTAACTTATTTAAATTAAGAGAAATGTCTTTTACTGAAATAGTAGAATCCCTAGAAATAATGGATTTTATTATTGTACTAATAGGCGCAATTATAGGGTATGCAACCTTAATGTGGTGGATATACGAAAATCAATATAAAGTAAAAACGAAAAGTAAATAATACCGTTTTAAAGAAATACAACTATGATTAAATTAGAAAATTTACACAAATCGTACCCTATTGGTAAAAAAGATTTTTTACATGTTTTAAAAGGCATTGATTTACATATAAAAGAAGGAGAATTTGTGTCTATTATGGGCTCTTCAGGATCAGGAAAGTCAACATTAATGAATATTGTAGGTTTATTAGATCATCATGACGAAGGTAATTATTTTTTAAACGATCAAAAAATTCAGCAATTAAATGAAACCAAAGCAGCTGGTTTACGTAATAAATTTTTAGGTTTTGTTTTTCAATCTTTTAACCTAATATCCTATAAAACAGCTTTAGAAAATGTTGCTTTACCTTTGTATTATCAAGGTGTAAATAGAAAAGACAGACAAAGAATAGCCTTAGAATATTTAGATAAAGTAGGATTAAAAGATTGGGCAAAACACCATCCTAACGAATTGTCAGGTGGACAAAAACAGCGGGTTGCCATTGCAAGAGCATTAGTTGCTAAACCAAAAGTAATTCTTGCTGATGAACCAACAGGAGCTTTAGATTCTACCACTACCGATTCGGTTATGAAATTATTAACCGACATTAATAACGAAGGTATGACTGTTTTTGTAATTACGCACGAAGAAGAGGTTGCAGCGAAAACCAAACGAATTGTTCGTTTAAAAGATGGTCGTATTATTAGTGATGAATTAACCAATAAAAAATCTTAAACTAAAACACTATGTTTGATATAGATCGTTGGAGAGAAATTTTTCAATCTATTAACAAAAATAAATTGCGTACTATTCTTGGTGCATTTACGGTAACCTTAGGTATTTATATATTTACCGTTCTTTTTGGTATGGGTAATGGTCTTAAAAACACATTCAATGAGTTTTTTATTGATGATGCGCAAAATATGATTAGAATCAGTACAGGTAGAACAACAAAAGCATTTAAAGGGTTTAAAGAAAATAGAATAATCCAATTAAAAAATGATGATTTAGAGTTTATTAAAAAAGAATTTGGTGATAAAATTGAATATATTTCCGCACGATTTTATAATGGCGTAACTGCTAGAAATAAAAAAGAATCTGGAGTTTATACAGTAAGAGCTGTACATCCAGAGCATCAATATTTGGAGAAGACTATAATAACAGAAGGTAGGTTTGTATCGGATAACGATATAAATACGAAAACGCGTTATATTGTAATTGGTAGATTAGTTGCACAAGATTTGTTTAAAAATGAGAATGCCTTAGGAAAATTTTTAAACCTTAATAATATTATGTATAAAATTGTTGGTATTTTTAAAGATGAAGGTGGCGATAATGAAGAAAGAGTTATTTACGCACCTGTAAGTTCCTTACAAAGCGTGTATAAAAACACCGATAAAATACATCAAATTGCACTTTCTTATAATTTAAGCATTGGTATAAATGGCGCAAGAAAATTAGCAAAAGACATTAAACGAAAATTACAAGAAAAACATTTTGTTTCCAAAAAAGATAGAGGTGGTATTAGGGTGCGATCTCAATTCGAAGACGTTGCACAAAACCTACAATTCGCAAGTGTTTTACAATTCATTGTTCTCTGGATAGGAGTAGGTACTTTGTTTGCTGGTGCAATTGCCATTGGTAATATTATGGTTTTTGTGGTAAAGGAACGAACCAAAGAATTGGGTATAAGAAAAGCATTAGGTGCAAAACCAAGTTCTATTATTGGTTTAATTTTGCAAGAAGCAATATTTGTAACTTCACTAGCAGGAATTTTAGGGATTGTACTTGCTTATGTAACCTTAAGTATGATTGGAGATTCTCTCAAAGATTATTTTATAACCGATCCACAAGTAAATCAAAGCACTATAATTTGGGCTACAATCATTCTAATATTTGTTGGTGCATTGGCGGGATTTATTCCTGCAAAAAGAGCTGCTAGAATAAAACCAATTGAAGCTTTAAGTAGCGATTAATACAAACTATTATGCAATTTATATTTAATAAAGATTCTTGGCAAGAAATTTTTGGTTCTATCAAAAAAAGTAAACTGCGTACAGCAATTACAATAATTGGTGTATTATGGGGTATATTTTTATTCATAACCTTATTAGGAGCCGCTAGAGGAATGGAAAATGGTTTTGATAGAGAATTCAAAAATTTAGCAACCAATAGTATTTTTCTTTGGGCAGAAAGAACAACAATACCATATAAAGGGTTTCAACGTGGTAAAAGAATGCGTTTAAAAATGCAAGATGTTGAAGCAATTAGAAAAAGAATACCCGATGTTTCTTTTGTTGCACCTAGAACAGTTAAAGGTGTTTTTGGAGGTCAATCTGCACAAGTAAAACGAAATAATAAAATAAAACCCTATAAACTTTTTGGTGATTATCCAATAATTGATAAAGTAAGTAAGTTCAAATTATTAGAAGGTCGTTTTATAAATTTAAATGATATAAACGAAAATAAAAAAGTATGTGTAATAGGCGAAAAATTATTGGACGAATTATACGAAAAAGACGAAAAAATATTAAATACTTACATAGATATTGATGGTAGTTATTTTAAAGTGATTGGTCTTTATAAAGAAAAATCGAATGGTTTTGAAGGTGATGATTCTGTAATAATACCATTTACCACATATAGAGCCATGTATAATATTGGCGATAATATTGGTTGGATGGTTATTGCAGCAAATAAAGAAGCCGATATTACATTAGTAGAAAAAAATGTAAAAAAATTATTAAAGAAAAGGCATAATGTACATCCCGAAGATAAGAGAGCTTTTGGTTCTTTTAATTTTGGTGAAATGTTTGGAAAAATTACAGGCTTTATTAAAGGAATGAAATTTTTAACTTGGTTTGTTGGGGTTGCTACTTTAATTGCTGGTGTAATTGCTATTAGTAGTATTTTACTGATAACGGTAAAAGAAAGAACCAAAGAAATTGGTATACGAAGAGCAATTGGAGCAACGCCAAAAGATATAAGAAGACAAATAGTTTTAGAGTCCGTTTTTTTAACGACAATAGCAGGTACTTTAGGAATAATATTTTCAGGTTTTGTACTCATGATAATAGATAAAATGTTTTCAGACTCCGATAAATTTCCATTTACAAACCCAACAGTAAATATACCAATTGCATTAGGTGCTGTTTTTGCCTTGGTGTTTTTTGGTTCTTTAGTTGGGATGATTCCAGCGCAAAGAGCAGTAAGTATTAGACCAATAGAAGCGTTAAGTGAAGAATAAAATAAATACAATCAACTAAATAAATAAAATAAAAAATGAAAAAAATAATAATATTCTCCGTTATCGGAATTGCATTAATAACGGTATTAATGTGGTTTGGAAAAATGAACAAAAAATCTACTACAGTTTTTGAAGTAGAAAAACCTTTTATCACCAGTATTGATAAAAAAACGGTGGCAACTGGTAAAATTACACCATTAGAAGAAATTGAAATTAAACCTCAAATTACAGGTATTATTGATAAGATTTTATTTGAAGAAGGCGATGTCGTAAAAAAAGGAGATTTAATTGCAACGGTTCGTGTTGTGCCAAATGAGCAATCTTTAATTAGCGCAAGAGGTCGAGTAACCAATATTAAAATACAAGTAAATAATGCTAAAATTCAATACGATAGAAGTAGAGTACTTTTAGATAAAGGAGTTATTGCACGTCAAGAATTTGAAAATACGGAATTGAATTACAATTCTGCAAAACAAAATTTAAGAAATGCACAAAACGATTATCAAATTATCCGTAAAGGTTCCGTAAGTTCTTCCAAATCATCTAATACCAATATTAGAGCTACAGCATCGGGTACTATTTTACAAATTCCAGTAGAAGAAGGTGATCAAGTAATTCAATCTAACAACTTCAATTCAGGTACAACGATTGCTTTGGTAGCCGATATGAAAAAAATGATTTTTGAAGGTAAAGTAGATGAAGCTGAGGTTGGAAAAATTAAATTAAATACACCTTTAAATATTTCTATTGGCGCAATTGGAGATACAAAATTTCCTGCAATATTAAATTTTATTGCGCCAAAAGGAATAGATGAAAATGGTACGGTTCAATTTACTATAAAAGCGGACTTAAAAACGGATAAAGATATTTATATACGTGCTGGTTATAGTGCGAATGCCGAAATGATTTTAGAAAAAAAAGACAGTGTATTAGCAATTAGAGAAGCACTTTTAAGATTCAATCAACATACAGATAAGCCTTATGTAGAAATAAAAATTGGCGATAATAAGTTTAAGAAGAAAAAAGTGAAGTTAGGATTGTCTGATGGCGAAAATGTAGAAATTTTAGAAGGTATAACAAAAGACGATGAAATTAAAGTTTGGAATAAATTAGAGAAAAAAGAAAAGAAAAATTCTGATAAATAAACTTTGGTTTAACATAAAAAAAGCCTGAGAATATTTATTCTCAGGCTTTTTTTATACACAATAGTAAAATTTATTTCATCAAATCTAAACTACGTTTAATAAAGCCTGTTAATTCTTTTCCTTTTAAAAGGTTTTGAGATAATTTAGCTAAATCTAATGCTTGATTAATATAATCGCTTTGTTTTCCTTTAGCTTTAAGTATTTTTTGCATCCAATCATTATTAGTATTTACTACTAAATTGTACATTTCAGGAAAATTACCCATTCCCATCATTCCGCCACCGCCAGATTGTTGCATTTCTTTCATTCTACGCATAAATTCTGGTTGCGTAATGGTAAAAGGATTCGATTTAGAATCCATCGCCTCTAATTGTACGGTATATTTTTCGCCAGGTACAATTTTGGTAATGATTTCTTTTAATTTTTCTTGCTCGTCATCCGATAATTTAGATATCGTAGTTTCTTCTTTTTTAATTAAATTTTCAACCGTTTCGGAATCTACTCGTACAAATTTTATAGGTTGTTTTTTATCTGATAATTCAGAATTTTCACCTTCTAATTTTTGTATTAAATGCGATATGATAGGAGAATCTAATAACAATACTTCGTAGCCTTTTTCTTTAGCAGCTTCTATATAAGAATGTTGTTCTTTTTTATCCGATGCATATAAAATTACAATGTTTTTATCCTTATCCGTTTGTGCAGGTTTTATTTTTTCAACGAGTTCTTCAAAAGTAAAATAAGTATCGTTTACAGTTGGAAATAAGGCGAATTTAATAGCTTTATCATAGAACTTAGGCTCGGATAACATACCATATTCAATCACTATTTTAATATCATTCCATTTTTTTTCAAAAGAAGCTCTATCTTTTTTGAAAATAGAATGCATTTTGTCACCTACTTTTTTAGTGATGTAACTCGCTATTTTTTTAACAGCACCATCCGCTTGTAAATAACTTCTTGAAACGTTTAACGGAATGTCTGGTGAATCAATAACACCACGTAGCATTTGTAAAAATTCTGGTACAATACCTTCTACATTATCGGTAACAAAAACTTGATTTTGATATAGTTGAATGCGATCTTTCTTCACATCCATATTCGCTTCTAATTTTGGGAAATATAAAATTCCAGTTAAATTAAAAGGGTAATCTACATTTAAATGAATATTAAATAATGGCTCTTCAAATTGCATTGGATACAATTCACGATAGAATGATTTGTAATCTTCGTCTTTCAAGTCCGCTGGTTGTTTTGTCCAAGCAGGATTTGGGTTATTGATAATAGCATCTACCGTTATTTTTTTCTGATCTTCGGTAGTTTCTTTACCATCTTTATCTTTGGTAGTTTTTGGCGTATGTTTTGGATCATCAATTTCCTTTGTTCCAAATTTAATTGGAATAGGCATAAATTTGTTATACTTATTAAGTAATTCGCTAATTTTTGATTCCTCTAAAAATTCGACAGAATCTTCTGCAATATGTAAAACAATTTCAGTTCCTCTATCTTTTTTATCCGATTTTACTAAATTAAACTCTGGAGAACCATCGCAAGACCAATGCATTGCAGGTTCATCTTTAAACGATTTTGTAATAATTTCAACACTTTCGGCTACCATAAAAGCAGAATAAAAACCAAGACCAAAATGTCCAATAATTCCTGCATCATCAGCACCTTTCCCTTCTTCGTCTGATTTGTATTTTTCTAAAAATTCTTCGGCACCCGAAAAAGCAACTTCATTAATATATTTTTCAACTTCGGCTTTGGTCATTCCAACACCTTGGTCAATTATAGTTAATGTTTTGGCATCTTTATCAATTTTCACTTCTAATTGAACGGCATCGGTTTTCCCTTTAAACTCTCCAATAGATGCTAAGTGTTTCAATTTTAACGTTGCATCGGTAGCATTAGATATTAGTTCACGTAAAAATATTTCGTGATCCGAATATAAAAACTTTTTTATTAGAGGAAACATATTATCTATAGCTACATTTATTTTACCTTTTGACATATTTTATTTTTAATTAATAATTTTATAATTTTCATTACTTATAAGTTCTTAATTCAAAGAAGATACCAATTCGGAAAAAATGACAAGTTGGCAGAAAACACGAATTACAAAACCAACTTTCTCTACTATGTTTATCTAGTGAAATAAAACATATATTAGCCAACTGAAAATTATACCATTGGTACTAACAAAATATACATCGGAATTTAAAACAAATTTAAAATTGGCATTGCCTGTTATGACAGGTTCTTTGGGGCATTTGTTAGTTGGTTTGGTAGATGATATAATGGTTGGTAGTTTGGGTCCAATTAAATTAGCTGCAACTTCTTTAGGAAATAGTTTAATATTTATTGCTATTTCTATTGGTATTGGGTTTTCATTTGCAATTACGCCATTAATTGCAGAATCTGATGCAGAGAATAATCACAAAAAATTACGATTGCAATTTCATCATAGTATGCTTATGATGATCGTTTTAGCAAGTGTATTGATTGTTTTTTTATTTTTAATTAAACCTATATTATACCATTTAAAGCAACCGCCAGAAGTAGTTGAATTGGCAATACCATATTTTGAGATTGTAGCAATATCTATGTTTCCGATGATTATTTTTCAAGGTTTAAAACAATTTACCGATGGTTTGTCACAAACCAAATACGCCATGCAAGCTACCTTATTAACCAATGTAATTAATATTGCCTTAAACTTTATGTTGATTTATGGTTGGTGGATTTTTCCTGAAATGGGAATTGTTGGTGCAGCAATAGGAACATTAATATCTAGAATTGTCATGGTGTTTTTTATGCTATATATTTTAAAGAAAAAAGAAATATTTAGACCATATTTAAAATTACTGAAAAGAGAAGAATTACAAACGAAAATATTTAAAAAAATACGAAATATTGGTTTTCCATCAGCATTACAAATGTTATTTGAAGTTGGCGTTTTTACTGCAGCAATTTTATTGGCTGGTGCAATTGGCGCTTTTCCTCAGGCAGCAAATCAAATAGCCATTAAAATGATAGCAACCACATTTATGATTTCTATAGGGATCGGCGTTGCTACAACCATACGAGTAGGAAATCAAAAAGGGCTACAGAATTTTGTAGATTTAAGAAGAATTGCTTTTTCTAATTTCTTATTAATAAGTATAATTATGGCCGTTTTTACGGTATTATTTATACTATTTAGGCATCAATTACCTTTACTTTTTACCACAAATGAAGAGGTAATCCAAATAGCTGCCAGTTTATTGATTATTGGTGGTGTTTTTCAAGTGTCGGACGGTTTACAAGCAGTTGTTTTAGCCGCTTTGCGAGGCTTACAAGATGTGAAAATACCAACGTATATTTGCTTTTTTTCCTATTGGATTATTGGTTTCCCTATTAGTTATTATTTAGGCTTATATACCGAGTTTAAAACCTATGGAATTTGGATTGGCTTATTAATTAGTTTGAGTTTATCGGCTTTATTATTATTTTTGAGGTTTAATTACCTTTCTAAAAAATTAATTTTGACTAAAAAAAATGGGAATAGTATATAAACAATCTGCTTTTAATACACTTATCCTATTTATTGGGTTTTTTATTGGTGGTATTAATGTACTTTTTTTATATACTAATTTTTTAGATGCTAAGTTTCATGGATTAATAGTTTTTTTATTATCAACTGCAACTATTTTTTTACCATTTCTTATTTTTGGAATGCATAATACAGTTGTAAAATTTTTTTCGGCTTATAAAACAAAAAAAGAGAAAGATATTTTTTTAACAACTTCTTTATTTTTGCCTTTACTTGTCATTTTTCCTGCCACTTTAATTGCAATAGTAACTTATACGGAGTTGTCAAAATGGATTTCTACTACCAATCCTTTAATTGAAAATTACACATATTTAATATTTTTAATTGCTATTTTTATGGGCTATTTTGAGCTTTTTTATGCTTGGAGTAAAGTACATTTACAATCGGTAGTTGGTAATTTAATAAAAGAAATATTTGCTCGATTTTGCACTTCTATTTTATTAATTTTAGTCTTTTATAAACAAATTTCTAACGAACAATTTATTTATGCAGTTGCCATTGTGTATGGAATTAGAGTTGTCATTATGCTTTTGTATGCCTTATATATATATAAACCCAAGCTAATTTTTAAACTACCATATAATATAAATGAAATAATAAGGTATTCTATTTTTATTATTGTTGCAGGTTCGGCAGGTTTTATACTTTTAGAGATTGATAAATTTATGATTCCGCAAATTCAAGTTGGTATAGAACAGGTTGCTTTTTATTCGGTTGGTATTTATATTGCATCGGTTGTTGGGATTCCTGCTCGTGCGGTGCAACAAATTGCAACGCCAATTACAGCAGAAGAATTGAATAACAATAATCTAAATAAAGTTAGTAGTTTGTATAAAAGTAGCGCTAAGAATCAATTATTAGTTGGTGGTTTACTCTTTTTATTAATAAATTTAAATGTACAAGATTTATATGTAATTATCAACAAACCTGAATATGCAAATGGTGTACTGATTGTTTTATTAATTTCTATTGCTAAATTTTTTGAATTAGCTATGGGCACAAATACCGCTATATTATCCAATTCAAAATATTACAAAACCTTTTTTTATATTTCTATTGCAATGGCAATTAGTGTTGTATTTATGAATGATTGGTTAATACATCTATATGGTAATAATGGCGCAGCAATGGCAACATTAATTGTCTTTGTTTTGTTTTTTAGTATTAAGATTGGTTTTGTATATAAAAAATTACAAATGCACCCTTTTACTATACAAAGTTTATGGATACTATTAGTAACGTTAAGCTTGTATGTCACATTTTATTATTTAAAAATTACAATCAACCCGTATTTAAATATTATTTTACGCTCTTTATTACTAAGTATTTTATATCTATTTATTAGTTATAAATTACAATTGTCTTCAAAATTTAACACATTCCTTTTTAAAAGAACAAGAATAAAATGATATTAACTAGACTATTATTATGAAATTACAAATACACCCAAATTTTAAATTAAATAGCAATAAGTTTACTTCAATTAGCGAGTTATTAGATTTTTGCGAAAGTGATTTTCCAGATGCTTTTGAGTTTTTAAATGATTGGTTTTCAAAATCTAAATATATTATTGTACCAACTTCAGGTTCTACAGGTAATCCTAAGTTAATTAAAATAAAAAAAGAATTTATGATTAATAGCGCTGTTGCAACAGCTACTTATTTTGAGTTGCAAGAAGAAAATGTTACAGCATTATTATGTTTATCTCCAAAGTATATTGCAGGAAAAATGATGTTGGTTAGAGCATTGATTTCTGGTTGGAAATTGGACGTTATTGCACCGTGTTCTGATCCATTAAAAACAAATAAAAAGTACGATGTTACTGCATTAGTACCTTTACAAGTACACCATTCTTTAAAAGATTTACATAAAGTTAAACTAGTATTAGTTGGTGGCGGAAAAGTATCTAAATCCTTACAAAGTAAATTACAAAATATAAAAACAAAAATATTTGCTACTTATGGTATGACCGAAACCATTACACATATTGCAGTTAAAAAAATAAATCATTTAAATGGTATTACCAATTATTTTAAAGTATTGCCAAATGTTAGAATAGAAAAAGATGCTAGAAACTGTTTAGTTATTGATGCGCCAAGTATTTCGGATAAAAAAGTAATAACCAACGATATTATAAAGTTAATTGATGATAAACATTTTTGTTGGATTGGTAGATTTGATAATATTATAAATACTGGTGGCGTAAAAATAAATCCTGAAAGAGTAGAAGAGAAGCTATCCGATAGTATTTCGCAACGTTTTTTTATTGCTTCTCAACAAGATGAGGTTTTAGGGAATAAAGTTATCCTGATTATAGAGTCTAAAGAAAATTTTAAATTGGATGAATCTATAATTGATTTCTTAGATAAATTTGAAAAACCTAAAAACATTTATTATATAGTAAAATTTATCGAAACGAAAACCAATAAAATTAATAGAAAAGCTACGCTTGCATTAATTAATATTTCTACATAAAAAAAAGGTCATTTTGTAATAAAACAAAATGACCTTTTTAGTATAAAAGATTAAGAAATAATTTCTTTAGCTCTTTTTAGCTTTTCCAGCACAACAAGATTTTCCTTTAGCTGTTTTATCACAAGAAGCTTTAGCGGTAGCTTTACTTTTTCCATCACAAGAAGCTTTTGATTTTCCTGCACAAGAAGCTTTTGCTTTAGACTTTCCATCACAAGATGTTTTAGCTTTTGTTACAGTTGCATCTACAGTAGTTTTAGTTTTGTCAACTGTGTTTTCAATTGTTGTTTTTGTTTCGGCAATTTTTGTGTCTTGTGCCATTGAAAATGCAACAAAAAACAAACCGAATACTAATGTTAAAATAACTTTTTTCATTTTTTAAAATTTTTAGATTATTATTATTATAATTTAAGGGTAAAAATATACTTTATAGATAAATAACAACTTTTAAAAGTGTTAAATTATTCTAAAGATATGTTAAAATTATTAATGGCTGTGACCATGACCAGAATGATCTTCTACTTTTTTAGCTTCTCCAGCAGTTTTTACTTTTAAAGCCATTTTACAAACAGGGCAAGAACCAGATTTTGTGTAACTTTTCCCTTTCTCACAATCCATTGGGCATTGATATACTTGAGTTGTTAGTTCTTTTTTCACTTCTTTTTTCTCTTTTTCACAAGATGTTGCTATTAGTCCTATTGTAAAAACTAAAACAATTGCTACAATTAATTTTTTCATAATGATTGAGTTTTATAATTTGTTTTTTTAAATATAACGCAAAATACTATTTTTAGTATAATTATTAGATGCATTTATTGGTTTATTTACTATTTCATTTTTTTTAATAACGCTCTATTTTTAAATTGTTTAAATAAACCCATTTCACGTTTGGCATTCTTTTTTAATTTTTTTTCTGCTATAGCAATTATATCTTCTTCACAATTAGAATAATTTCCCGATTGATACATAGGATTTGGATCATATTCTAAAATTAATTGAATTGCTTTCGTTTCGTCTTCACCAACCAATTCATCACATAAATAGAACGCCATATCAATACCTGCCGAAACACCTGCCGAAGTTATGTATTTATCTTCTTTAACAATACGGTCTTTTTTTGCTGTAACATTATATTCTTTTAATAATGACATTGTTTTCCAATGTGAAGTTGCTTTTAAGCCATGTAGTAAACCTGTTTTTGCTAAAATTATAGAGCCAGAACATACCGAAGTGGTAAATTGGGTTGTTTTATCTATTTTTTTAATCCACGCAAGTGTTGTTTCCTCTTTTAAGATATTAATAAATGAAATACTTGATCCAGGAATTATCAATATATCAGCTTCAGTTACTTCCTTAAAATTATGTGTAGCTTTAATACTTGTAAAACCTGTGTCTACCTTAATATCACCACGTTTTTTAGCAACAAAAAATATTTTAGCATCGGTTAAATTACTTAATACCTCGTATGGACCAATGGCGTCTAATAATGTGATTCCGTGGTATAATAATATGACTATTTTCATTTTTTTTATGGTATAATAAATTTTACGCTTTCTTTGACTACTTGCTCGTTCCAAAGCATTCGATAATGTCCTATTTTTTCAAATGCTTTTAATTTAGAATTTGGTATTTCACTATGTATTTCTTCTGCGTTAGAAAACGGAATAACTTTGTCAAATTTATCGTGGATAATAAGTAATTGTTCAAAATTAACCTTTTGTAGCTTATCTGTAAGAATCATAGTTGCTAAATCTTCTTTAAATTTTTGTTTAATCCAAGTTTCTACTTGTTTAAAAATAGTTTCATTAAAGCCAACTAATTTTTGAAAACCTCTAAATACGTGTTTTAATTTATTGTTAGCCGATAAAAATATTATTTTATCGATAGGAAAATTATTATTTAACAAAGTATAAGTTGTAACAACCGAGCCAAAGGAATGTGCAATAATACTAAAAGGATCTGTTGGATTGATGTGTTTAATTAAAGCAGTAAAAGCTTCCTTGCAAACAAATAAATTGGTGTGTGTTGCTTTTGAATTGGCATGCGCTGGCAAATCAAAACTAATAACACGATAGTTGTTTTTAGAAAATTCTTGGGCAAACCGAGTTAAACTACCTGCATTACTATTCCAACCGTGTACTAAAAAAATAAGTTTTCCTTTTAGGTTGCCATATTCATAACAATGTAGTTCTTCCTTGTTCTTGATTTTGACTTTAAAAGGTGTGGCAATGGTATAAAAATTTCTTTCTTGGGCTTTTATTTTTTTAATTCGTATTTTTTGAAATATATTTACAGCTATTTTTCCTGCGTATTTTGGTGCTAAAATTGACAGTACATTTAAATAGATTTTTAATAGTTTTAAATAAATTTTCATAAATTATTTTGGAGTTTTAAATCTCTACGTATAAAATTTTGATGTTGTTCTATATGATAAATAGTAAACAAGAAAAACTCTCTAAGTGTTTGTTTACCCATTAAAGGATGTGGTAATATATAGGTATCTAAATTTCTCTCGGATATTTTAGTTATTTTTTTAAGTAGTTTTAAATTGGCATTTTCAATTTGTTGTAGTAATTTTTTTCTATTACTAAAAGTAGTTATTTGTGGTTGAAAACTCTTTAAAGTTGGTGTGGCACTTTTTAAACGGTCTAAATATTTTACCACAAAATCATCGTAATTTTTTGAAGGTCTATTTGCAATTCCAAATTTAAGTTTCAAAACCCATTTAGGTATTAAAAGTGCTTTGTTAAGCATTCGTAAACTTTTTAATATGTGCTCCGTATGTTGCCCAGCATTCCATTTATTAGGAATAGTAAAATTATATTCAACTTCAGATAAGTTATCAATAAACTCAATATAATTAGTGTGATTTTTTAGTAATTCTATGTTAATTTTTTCTTTATTCATTTAATATTATTTTTTTAACTCTTCTAAATAAAAAGGAACGTAATTTTCTAACAAATCAGGATGCATAACTTTAATAATATCTTTTAATACAATATGTGGTTGCATTGGTGCAAGCTCATAATACAAAACGCCACCAGTTTTGCCTTTTCGATTAATAAAATTATATATATTTTTAGTTTTAAAAGCTTCAAATTTAGAATAATGTTGGTTGGCTTCTTCAAGTTGCTTGTAGCTATTAAAAAAACCTGGACTTATCCAAATTGTGGCGTCTTTTGCTTTTTCAAATACAGTTTCAAAACTTAGAGATAAGCTACCAGTACCTTTCGTTTCTTGCCAAAGGTAATTCACATTAGCATCTCGTAAATATTGCGCTCCATAACTATTTCCTGCGGGCATATTCCAAATATCCTTATACATCACGCCACTTAATACTTTGGGTTTTCTTTTTGCAAGAAGCGCTATTTTTTTTGCATCCTTGTATTGTGTCGCAATGTGGTTAAAAATACTATCCGCTTGTTTTTCTTTATGAAACAAAGCACCAAAAAGTTTGATCCATTCGGCTCTTCCTAAAGGTGTTTTTTCTAACCAATCACCATTTAATAATACGGGTATTCCTGCTTTTTCTATATTATTAAACATTTTGTTATTACTATTCATCGAAAAACCAACCACTAAATCTGGTTGTAAATTGAGTAATAATTCTGTATTGATACTTTCTTCTTTTCCTAACTCTTGAATCACACCTTTTGTAATTAATTCTCTTGTTTTTGGTGAAGAAATATATTTGGTATTAGGAAAACCAACTAAGGAGTTTTCTTCGTTCAATAATTCTAACATTGGTATGTGTGTAGTTGAAGTTACTACAATTTTTTTTATAGGAATTTCAATTAGAGTTGCCTCATGAAAATCACTATATGCTACTATACTTTTATCTTCTATTAAAATATAACGAATTGGCTTTATTGCCTTAGGGTAAGGCGAATTGACACTCAAACTTTTGTACCCTTTGTGTTGCGTTAGCTTAAAACCAGTAGCGTATTTTATTTGATTTTCGACTGTAACTTGCTTAAAAACGTTGTCCACTTGTTGGTTTTCTTTTTTACAAGAGAATACGAATAATAGAATAAATAAATAAGTATAATTTTTCATAATTAGTTTAAAGTTTAATTTAGAAACATGCACTTTAAATAAAGTTTACACGAACTAATCCATCATCATCAATAGTTGTCAGTTTTACTTTTTGTAATGTATTTATTAACTCAGGATTCCAATGTGCTTTTACTTTTACATAATTTTCTGTAAAGCCCTGAATGTAACCTTCTTTATTTTCATTTTCAAACAAAACAGTTAACGTATTTCCTATTTGAGTTTCGTAAAAGGCTCTTCGTTTTTTAACGGACAAACCACGTAACATTTTACTTCTCTTTTTGCGAACGTTTATTGGTACAATGCCATCCATTTTTATTGCTTCGGTATCTGGTCTTTCGGAATACGTAAAAACGTGTAGGTAAGAAATATCCATAGCACTAAGGTAATTATAGGTTTCTAGAAATAAAGCATCGGTTTCACCTGGAAATCCAACAATTACATCAACACCTATACAAGCATTTGGCATTTCTTTTTTTATTGCTAAAACTCGGTTTGTATATGTTTTTTTAAGATAACGGCGCTTCATTTTTTTTAATAACGCATCGCTACCACTTTGTAGTGGAATATGAAAATGTGGTACAAAACTAGTAGAATTTGCTACAAATGTAATCGTTTCGTCTTTCAATAAATTAGGTTCAATAGACGAAATTCGTATGCGATGAATACCTTTAACCTTATCTAAATTTTGTACCAATTCTAAAAAGGTATGTTCGTGTTTTTTGTTACCGAACTCACCTTTGCCATAATCGCCAATATTTACACCTGTTAATACAATTTCTTTAATGCCTTTATTAGAAATTTCGGTAGCGTTTTTTAAAACATTTTCAACCGTATCACTACGTGAAATTCCTCGTGCTAACGGAATTGTGCAATAGGTACATTTATAATCACAACCATCTTGTACTTTTAAAAAGGCACGAGTTCTATCGCCAAAAGAAAAGGAACTTTCGTATGAATTTGCTTCAATAATATTACAAGAATGTATTTCGCCAATATCATTTTTGGTTAAATCATTAAGGTACGAAGTGACTTTAAATTTTTCAGTAGCACCTAAAACTAAATCAACACCATCAACATCAGCTAATGCTTCTGGTTTTAATTGTGCATAACAACCAATGGCAATGACAAAAGCATCTTCATTTGTTTTTA
>CAZOQL010000033.1:0-20911 GCA_964582005.1 uncultured Flavobacteriaceae bacterium
CATAAAATAAAATGTATCCTTACCTAAAAAATCATTAATTTGGTATAATTTTTGAGCCATGTAAATAATAAAAATACAAGTAATTATGATAAAAATATATGTTTTTCTAATAGTAGTTCTTCTTTTTACAAATTCTTTGTTCTCCCAAGAAAAAAAAGAAATACGTTTGTTAACCGTTCAACCTAAATCCACTTTTAGCGACTTTGACTTTAACACAAAGCTTAAAAAGGAATTGAATTCTAGTCTAATTTTTATTTATAGCTCTAATGATTTAGATAAGAATAATTTTAATATCAATATCCGCCATTTTAATAAACCTATATCAAATATAGCATTAGAGAGTTATCCAGAAATGAGATTTTATAAAAATGCGTTACCTAAAAAAATAGATTTTATAAACCTTCAAAGGCAAATAAATAATTGTCCAAATTAATTAAACTGTAATAACCGCCATAGTTAATCTACAAACACAAATAAGTTGCTGTTTTTCATTCGATATTTCGATAGACCAAACTTGTGTTTTTCCTCCAATATGAATGGCTTTAGCTTTAGCATAAACAAAGCCATTTTTAACACCTCGTATGTGGTTTGCATTAATATCTAAACCAACTGCGGCTTTATTATTCTTTTCAATAACCAAATTTGCAGCATAACTACCAACTGTTTCGGCTAAGTAAACCGAAACGCCACCATGCAACAAACCCATTGGTTGTTTTGTATTTGGTGTAATTGGCATTTTTGCAATTAAAAAATCGACTCCTTTTTCGATAAATTCAATTTCAAAAGGATTGGTATATAGTCCAAACGGGTTGATTGGACCCTCTTTTTTATTTAAATCTTGTAGGTTAAATTCTTTTTTCCAAATCATACTTTTTGCTAATAACTTAAATGAATATCTCAATCACAAATATAAACTAATCAAATAAAATCTCGGCAGCTTCTATTTTTTTATTCGCAATAAAATCATATAAAGTTAATCTTCGTAAAGTATAGTAATCAACCCAAAAGCGTTCAATAGAGTTTAAGTAACGTACTATAGCTGCGTCTTTTTCTTGTTGCGCTAAGTTTAAATCGGTTATGGTAATTTTACCTAAAACATATCTTTTTTTAGTAATATCGTATCTTTTTAAAGCTATTTCTTGTGCTTTTTTAGAAGTCTTTAAAAAGGCTCTTTGGTTTTGCCAATTTAATGTATGTAAATAAATTTCTTGTTCAAAAGCTTGTTTTTCTTCTTCTAGATTGGTGTTAACCAAATCTAAATCGGCTTTTGCCATTTTTCGTTTAGATTTTGCAACTCCCCAATCAAAAATTGGAATACCTAAGGTTAAAGTTACATTTTGTTGTTGGTTATAGTTGTTAAATAATTCGTTAAAAATTGAACCTTGTTGTGAAATTCCGAAATTTGCTCGTACATTTATTTCTAACTTATTATCGCCTTTTACTCGTGCCAATTCTTTTTCGGCCTGCAACCTACGTCTTCTAAATTCAATAACCGATTTTCGATTAGATCGCGCTTCTTCTAGTGCTATGTCAACATCAATAGTAAAAATCTCTAATTCTTGTGGAATTTCTAATTCGATTTTTTCGGATTTCAAACCTAAATATCGCGTTAAATTTTGAGTAGCTCTTTTTAATGCAATTTGATTAGTAATTACATTGTTTTTTGAGTTTAATAAACTTAGTTCCATTTGCAACAAATCGTTTTCTGCTATTTTTCCCATTTTAAATCTAGCTTTTGCAATTTGAAATAAGGTATCTTGATTAGATAAATTTTGTTTGGATATTTTTAATTGTTTTTGAACTTTTAATAAACCAAAAAACTGTCTAGAAGTACGCAATGAAATTTGCTCCATACTTTCAATAAAAGCTCTTTTAGACTCTTCAAACATCAAGGGTTCAATTTTTTTATCCCATTTATACGGATTGTAAAAAAGAGAGTTTTGAAAATAATTGATAGAAAAAGGCACAACGGAATAACCTGTACTTTGATTTGCACCAAAAATATCAATACGTTCAATTTGTGAGCTAATAGATAAAGCGCCACCTGTAAAAGGCACATTTTGCGATATGGATAAATTGGCATCCATCCGAGATTGATTTTGATTTACAAAAATATCTTGCCCACTATCATTGGTAATTCGTCTTGTTGAATTAGAATAAGATGGCAAAGTAGCATCTATTCTAACTTGCGGCAAAAAGCTAGATTTATAATTTTTATAACGCCAATAACTCGCTTGATTTCTATTTAATGCTGTCTTGTAATCTGTTGATTTTTCTTGAGCTAATTTTATTGCCTTTTCAAGGGATATTTTATTAGATTGCCCCATTACAAATAATGGAAAACTAAGTAAGAATACTATAATTATTTTTTTCATAATTTATGTTTAAATAGTTTCAATTATTCTGTGCGAATTGCCTCAATTGGACTTTTATTAGCAGCTGACTTTGCAGGAGCAATACCAAAAACAAGCCCAATTAATGTAGCCACAAAAAAGGAAAGCAATATAGAATCTAAAGATAAAATAGTTTCTATACCTGTGGTTATTTGAAGTACGTAGGATGCAAATACTCCTAATAAAACTCCTATAATTCCGCCACCAAGACTAATCAAAACCGATTCTGATAAAAATTGAAGAATCACATCTTGCCTTGTTGCGCCAATCGCACGAATTATTCCAATTTCTTTAGTTCGTTCCAATACAGATGCTAACATGATATTCATAATACCAATACCGCCAATTAATAACGAAATACCTGCTATAATACTTAGCACAATATTAAAAATTTGTTTGGTTTTTTGTTGTTGTTTTAATAGATGAATTGGTATGGTTATTTCAAAATCCAACACACCATTATGCATTCGTTTTAACATTCTGCTTAAAACCTCAGCCGTAACTTTTAACTCATTAGAATTAGATACTTGCACGGTTAATTTATCAATTTGATGGTAATTACCTCGTAATATTCGCTTTTTAGGACCATTATTTTGATCACCAAAAAATACAATACCACGACTTGTATCCATCTCTTTATCCGAAACAATTTTTCTATTTTTATAGCGTACTAAAAAAGTATTAATCGGTATATAAACATCTCTATTTAAATCTCTAATACCTAAATCATCTTGGGCTTTTTCTGAAATAAATTTTTCTTTAATTACACCAATCACTTGTAACCAAACATCTTTTACTTTGATGTATTTACCGATAGCACTTTCGCCAGTAAATAATTTTTTTTCAATTTTTTTACCAATAATACAAACTGGTAATGCCTTTTTTTCTTGTGTATCTGAAAAATTTTTTCCTATTTCAATATCAATATTAGAAACTTCAAAAAAGGACGCAGTCACACCAATAAGTTTAACTGAATTTTGCCTTCCTTTTTTAATGACATAAGTGTCTAAGATTACTTCGGGACTTGTTAATTTTATGGTAGGAATCAACTGCTTAATACTATTCACATCCATTAAATCTAAACCTTTTGAAAATGGCTTAGCTTTGGGTTCACTACCTTCATCATCGGCATCAGAATCTTCCATATCGTCTGGTATTGGTGTAATAACAATATTATTAACACCAACTAATTCTAATTGGGCAAGAATTTCTTTTTCGGCACCTTTACCAATTGCCAACATTGTAATAACAGCAGCTACGCCAAATATAATACCCAATGCAGTTAAAAAAGTTCGTACTTTATTGGTTCTAATAACTCTAAAAGCTTCGCTAAAATTAGATTTTAATTTTTCTAAAAGTATTTTATCTATCATTTATTTGGTATCTAATAATGACATACTTTTTTCTTCTTGTCCTTCTGGTTTATTTAAATAAACTTCTTCGTTTTCTTTTACACCTTTGGTAATAATTACTTCCGTATTATTTGACATACCAAGTTTAACTTGTTTTTTTAAAATAGAATAACCTGATTTTAAATACACATAACTGATAGAGTCTTTAGAAAAAATTGCTTCTAATGGCACTATTAAAACAGCTTCTTTTTTATTTGTTAAAATCCTATTAGATGTTGTCATACCAGGTCTAATATTTTCATTACTTTCTTTTAATTTAACTAAAACTTGAAATACCTTAATGTCTGAACCTCTTTTCTTTTCACCAACATTAGCAACATCGGTAATTTCGCCATCCAATTCAACATCAGGAAATGCATCAAAACCAACTTTAACCATTAAACCTTTTTTAATTTGACGGATATCTACTTCATTGGCATAGGTTTTCGATTCCATTTTAGTTAAATCGGGCAAACTTGCAATTGACGGATCCCAAGGACTAATTGACGAACCTACTTTCTTTTTAGAACCATTCCAACTTTTAACATACGTTACCATTCCATCAGATTCGGAATAAATAGTAAATGATTTTTGTAAATCAATTAATGCTTTTAATTTTTTATTTATTTTGGAAACTTCGGTACCAACCTCAACCATTCTAGCGTTTGCTTGTCGTTTTTTTATTTCGTAGTTTTCTTTACGCTCTAGGATATTTCTTTTAGACTTTTCAACTTTGTTTTCTAATTTTTTTATCGTTGCTGGCGGTTCGTATATGGATTGCTTTAACTCTAATTTAGTTTCTTCAATGGTAAAAAGCATATCTTTAATAGTAGTTCTTTCTTGCTTTAAAGATAAGGTTGTATCTAATTGTTGTTGTGTATATCTTGATTGTGCGGTTTCTAAATTTAATCTTGCATCTAAAATTTGTTCGTTTACTCCCGATGGATCTAATCTACCAACATAATCTCCTTTTTTAACAATGGTTCCTTCGGAAACTAAATCTTGAATTTTAATATCTCTTAATTTGAATTTTCGTAAATTAGATGGTCCGTTAATTTTAGTAAGACTGGTAGATTGTGCTTCGCCCGAAGTAATAACTTCACTAATAAAAATACCTTTTTTAACTTTAGCGGTAATAGATAGATCTGAAACATTTTTTTTACCAAAATTAAAATAAATTAATGCTAAAACTGTAATTATAGCGACTGCTATTCCTGTTTTTTTCTTATTCATTGATTTGAATTTACATAATAATCTAAATACAAACTATATAGCCTTAAATTATTATTAATTCACGAATTCAAATATCCAAAAAAAGAGTGTATAATGCACTCTTTTTTTGTTAATAAACTCTTAAATTATTAAGATATTGCATCAATAATAGCATTTAAAGTCTTGCTCGGTCGCATTGCATTGGTCATTTTTTCTTCATCAATAACATAATAACCACCAATATCTACTTGTTTACCTTGTACTTCTAATAACTCTGCATTAATTTTAACTTCCTTATTTTGCAAGTCTTTTGAGATAGAAGTGAATTGTTCTTTCAAGGCTTTATCTTCGTTTTGATTAGCTAACGCTTCTGCCCAATACATCGCCAAATAAAAATGTGAACCTCTATTGTCGTGTTCGTTCACTTTACGGGATGGCGATTTTTTATTTTCTAAATATTTATCAGATGCTTCTCCCAAAGCATTTGCTAAAACCAGTGCTTTTTTGTTATCAAATTTTTCAGATAAATGTTCTAAAGAAACTTCTAAGGCTAAAAACTCGCCTAAAGAATCCCAACGTAAATGTCCTTCTTCTACAAATTGCTGTACGTGTTTTGGTGCCGATCCACCAGCGCCAGTTTCAAACAAACCGCCGCCATTCATTAATGGTACAATAGATAACATTTTTGCCGAAGTTCCTAATTCTAAAATCGGGAATAAATCGGTTAAATAATCACGTAGCACATTACCTGTTACCGATATTGTGTCTTTTCCTTTTTTAATTCTTTCTAAAGTAAACAAAGTTGCTTGATAAGGCGCTAATATTCTAATATCTAAACCTGATGTATCATGATTTGGCAAATACTTGTTTACTTTTTTAATGATTTCGGCATCGTGTGCTCTATTTTCATCCAACCAAAAAACCGTTGGTATCATCGTTGCTCTTGCTCGAGTTACAGCTAACTTTACCCAATCTTGAATTGGTAAATCTTTAGCTTGGCACATACGCCAAATATCGCCTTCTTCTACGTGATGTACTAAAAGAATATCTTCCTTTTCGTCAATTACATATACTTTTCCGCTTGCCTTTATCTCAAAAGTTTTATCGTGCGAACCATATTCTTCGGCTTTTTGAGCCATTAAACCAACATTTGGTACTGTTCCCATTGTCGTTGGGTCAAAAGCGCCATTTTCTTTACAAAAATTTATAGTTGCGGCATAAATACTTGCATAACTACTGTCTGGAATTACTGCTTTGGCATCTTGTTGCTTTCCTTCTTTATTCCACATTTGCCCAGAAGTTCTAATCATTGCTGGCATAGAAGCATCAATAATTACATCACTTGGCACGTGTAAATTGGTTATTCCTTTATCGGAATTTACCATTGCCAAATCAGCTCTATTTTTAAAAGAATTTTCGATATCTTTTTCTATTTCAGTACGATTTTCAGCAGATAGTTCTGATAAATTAGCCAATAAATTACCGAAACCATTATTTACATCTACACCAATTTGTGTAAATGTAGCTTGGTGTTTTTTAAAAACATCTTTAAAGAAAATACGAACAGCGTGACCAAAAATAATTGGATCGCTCACTTTCATCATCGTTGCTTTCATATGCAAAGAAAATAAAACACCTTTATCTTTAGCATCGGTAATTTCGATTTCTAAAAAGTCTAATAATGCTTTTTTACTCATTACCGATGCATCGATAATTTCGTCTTTAAGAATTAGGAAATTTTTTTTTAAAATTGTTTTATTTCCTTGTGCATCTAAATGTTCAATTCTAATATTTGTGGCATTAGCAATGGTTAATGATTTTTCGTTATGTGCAAAATCACCACTTTGCATGGTTGCCACGTGAGTTTTAGAATCTTTAGACCAAGCACCCATTCTATGTGGATTTTTCTTTGCGAAATTTTTCACTGCTTTTGGCGCTCTCCTATCGGAATTTCCTTCTCGTAAAACAGGATTTACTGCCGATCCTTTTACTTTATTATATAATGCCATAACGGCTTTATCTTTATCGGTAATAACCTCATCTGGATAATTTGGCAAGGCAAATCCATTAGCTTGTAATTCTTTTATGGCTGCTTTTAATTGTGGTACAGATGCACTAATATTTGGTAGTTTTATAATATTTGCATTGGCATCTTTTGCTAAAACGCCTAATTCTGTCAAAGCATCATTTACTCTTTGATTTTCGTTTAAAAAATCAGAAAATACGGCTAAAATTCTTCCTGATAACGAAATGTCTTTCGTTTCAATTTCAATACCTGATGTTGCTGTAAATGCTTTTACTATTGGTAAAAAAGAACGTGTTGCTAAAGATGGTGCTTCGTCTGTCTTTGTATATATAATTTTTTGTTTTGACATATTATTTGGCGTTTTAACCCTTTTATTTAGAAGTAAGCAAAAGGTAGTTTTAAAATACAAAAATACGAAACAAGAAGACAAAAAACTATAGGAAACTACTATTAATTTAGGCTTTAAATATCATTTTGAGATTATACGCTGCTAAAATTAAGAAATTAGCAATATTATTTTCTTTTCTTTTATTACATTTACCAAATGAAATTAAACTTAAAAAATCCCATTGTATTTTTTGATTTGGAAACTACAGGAATCAACATTGCCAAAGATCGTATTGTAGAGATATCTATTCTTAAAATTTTGGTGAATGGCAATAAAGAAAGTAAAACTTGGTTGGTAAATCCTGAAATGGAAATACCCAAAGAAGCAAGTGATATTCATCATATAACCAACGAACAGGTCGTTACCGAACCTACTTTTAAAGAACTAGCTCCTGAGATTCTTAAAATGATTGCAGGTTGTGATTTAGCTGGATTTAATTCCAATCGTTTTGATATTCCGCTTTTAGCAGAAGAATTATTACGAACTGGTTTTGACTTTTCTATGAAAGATAGATTAGCCATTGATGTACAAACTATATTTCATAAAAAAGAACAACGTACTTTAACTGCTGGTTATAAATTCTATTGCGATAAAGATTTAACCGATGCGCATTCTGCCGAAGCAGATACTTTAGCAACCTACGAAATTTTCTTAGCACAAATTGAAAAATACGATGATTTAGAGAATGATATGGAAGTTTTAAGTGAATTTTCACACCATACCAAAAGAGCTGATTTTGCAGGTTTTCTTTTAATTAATAAAGATGGCGATGAAATCTTCTCTTTCGGGAAATATAAAGGTAAAAAAATTACCGATGTCCTTAGCAAGGATAAAGGCTATTTTAATTGGATTCAAAATGCCGATTTTCCACTTTATACTAAAAAAGTACTCAAACAAATTAAAGATAAAATGAATGACACTGGTTTTACTTTAGACGATTTACAGAAAAAATTTAATGGGTAATTAAAAAATGAAACTCCTACCTATTTTATTATTTTTCACAAGCCTAAGTTTTGCTCAAAAGTAACACATCATATCAAAACAACTCCCAGAACTAAGTAGCTCTATTTAAAAAATAAACTAATGTTATAATTTTGGTATAATTATAGCGTTTAATAAAATCATGAAACTTTTTCTTACCTACATATTATTCTTTTTTACCTTTATATCTTTTAGTCAAAAAAAGGTAAAAGACACTATTATTAATGATATGTTGTTAATTGAAGGTGACTCACTATCTATTTCATTAGATGAAATTACATTATTAAAAAAACTAAAATTTAAAAATGATCTAGAAAGACGTTATTATTATTGGTACTGGAAAAAAATTCATAAAGCATATCCGTATGCTTTACACACAGCTTCGGCATTACAAGAAGTGGAGAGAAATTTAGCCAAAATAAAATCAAAACGAAAAAGAAAAAGATACATCAAAAAAGCACAAAAATTATTAAATGAAGAGTTTAAAGGACAGCTTAAAAAACTAACTCGTACCGAAGGTAAGTTGTTAATTAGATTAATTCATAGACAAACAGGCAGTACTGCATATGAATTAATTAAAAAATACCGTAGCAGTTGGAAAGCGTATTGGTACAACGCTACTGCAAAAATGTTTAAACTATCGCTTAAAAAAGAATACGATCCAAAAACTAAAGAATTAGACTATTTAGTAGAAGATATTTTACAACGTGCTTTTTTAAATAACTCTTTAATACATACTACAAGCAAATTAGATTTTGATTATCACGAATTATCTAGTAAATATAAAAAACTAAATGTTGTTAAATCTATTGATGATAGATAGAGAATTCTTAATTTGATTTTAATTTTAAACCTATATAAACTGTTCTTGGTAAAGATGGTCCAAAAACAAAATTACTATCTCTATTTTTACCAATATCAAAAGTTTCTTGATAAGAGTTAAACATGTTTTTTACACCACCATAAAATTCAAAATCAAATTTCATTTTTGGTATATTAAACGTATAAGCAGCTTTTGCACTTAATTCCGAAAAAGGTTTTGACGTAATTATTTCATCTATAAGTTGATTTGGAGCACCTGCAACATGTGGCACTTTCATTTTACCAGTATAAATATAGTTTAAATTTACATTCATTTTTTTATTTGGCGTATAAGATAAGGTTGCAAAGCCATAATTGGTTGGTGTTCGCATAAATTCTTTTACACCATCTAAACCATCAATTGGTGTTCTTTTTTTATCAAACATACTAGATTGGATGGTTAATCCTGTTTCTATTTGAATTTTTTTATCATAATTAGCTCGTAATTCTAGCGTAATTCCTTGTACGGTTGCTCCTTGTCCGTTTTGTTTTTCAAAAAGTTCACCAAAAATATCTTGCCCTATTGGTTGTAGAAAAAAAACTTTGTTCAACCTTGTATAAAATCCTTCTAAAGTAAACCCTGCAATAAAATGTTTGGTAGGTTTATCGTAATTTATAGAAGCACTAAAACTTTGTGATTTCTCAGGAATTAAATTGGGCGATAAAGAGACACGAGAAATACCGCCACCAGCAAATGCAATATGTAAATCAGTATCAAATGCTTGTGGTGCTCTAAAACCTGTACCATAATTTAACCTAAATTGCGTTTCACTTTTGTATTTATATAGAAGTGAAATTCTTGGGCTAAATACTAATTTATCTACTAAATTATGTTTATCCATTCGTACACCTGATAATAAGGTTACTGCTGGTGTAATTTCCCAATCACTTTGTAAAAATAAACCGAAATTTTTGGTGGTTTGATCAATTTCATAATTATAGGTTAAGATTTCATCAAAAACAGCATCTACAACATACTCGGTTCCTAAAGTAAAGGTATTTGTACCTTTTATAAAATCATATACTTTATGGTTAAGCTGAATACCACCTTGTAAAGTATTCGCATTAGAAGTTCCATATGGTGGGTTTTCTAGGTGTGCTTGAATTGCAGTTGCATCATCAGGAAAAATACCTGTATAATGTTTTCGTTTGGTATTTTGCCAAGCAATATAACTAATAAATGATGAATTATCTTCGTTAAAATTGATTTGATAATCGGCACTTCCCATCCAAACATTATGGGTTCTTTCTTCGGATTGTTGAGTTAAATAGGCTGGTTTTGTAGTCATTTCACCACCAAAACGAAATTCATTTAAGTTACTTATATTAATTTCTAACTTTTGATTATCATTAGGTAAAAAGAATAAATTTGTACCAAATGAGGTATTTTCTAATTTTGGTAATTCTGAAAAATTATCTGCATTATGATCATACAAACCACGCTCTCTATGGTTAAAAAAAAAGGAAACTCCAGAGTTTGTATTTTCGGAAACTAAAGATGCGTTCCCACTAAAAACAACGTCATTGGTTTTACCATTAATATTTTGATAAAATGAATTTAACTCATACGAATTTTTTTTAGGTACTTTAGTAATCACATTAACGGTTCCACCAATAGCGCTAGAACCATATAAGGATGAACCGCCACCACGAACAACTTCAATACGATCAATCATATTTGTAGGCAACTGCTCTAAACCATACAAGCCTGTTAAAGGACTGAAAATTGGACGACCATTTATTAGTATTTGTGAATATCCGCCAGCCAATCCATTCATTCTAAGCTGTGTGTAATTACACGTTTGACAATTGCTCTCTACTCGTAAACCTGGTTGAAATTTCAATCCTTCGGATAAATTACAAGCCTGAACATTGGTTAATGTTTTAGCACTAATAACGTTTACTATTACTGGTGAATTTGTTTTTCTTTTGGCTGTTTTTGTTCCTGTAACTACAATTTCATTTAACGAATTGGAATTTTCATTTAAGTTAAAATGCAAATCTATCTTTTTATTTTTAGCATCAATAACAATCCATTTAGATACATTTTTATAACCAATAAAAGATGCTGTTACTTCATATCTACCAAAAGGCACTTCATTAATGTGAAAATGTCCTTTGGCATTTGTAGTTGTACCAAGATTAGATGTCTTTGCAACATATACACTTGCAAGATTTTGTAAAAAACCATCTACTTTTACTGAACCATGGATAGTTCCTGTTTGACCATAAGAAAAGGTAATAGTTAGAAAAAAAATAACTACTGATAATATACTTGTTCTAAAATACATACTATTTTAATTGTTTTAAGGTGCAAATATAATAAGTTAGATTAATCTAACAATAATTATTATCTTCTTTTTTATATATTTGCTTTTTTAAACAAATATGCCAACACAAACTAAAGAGAATTATCTAAAAGCAATTTTTTTTCTTCATCAAAAAAATGTGCCAATTTCTGTAACAGAGTTATCTAATAAGATGCAAGTAAGCAAACCAACTGTTAACAATATGGTAAAAAAAATGGAAGAAAAAGGTTGGCTTATTTATAAAAAATACAAGCCAATAAAACTTACTAGTATTGGTAAAAAAATAGGAGCATTGATTGTACGAAAACATCGGTTAACCGAGATGTTTTTAACCGAAGTTATGGGTTTTGGTTGGGAAGAAGTTCACGATATTGCCGAAGAAATGGAGCATATTAAATCCAATAATTTATTTGACAGAATGGATGAAATTTTAGGTTTTCCTACTATTGATCCACATGGTTCTCCAATACCAGATAAAAATGGTGATTTCATCAAGCCAAATTATGTAAACTTAACAGCAATCAAAGTTGGTGAAAAAGTAAAATTAAGAGGTTTTACGAAGAGTTCAAAAGAACTTTTACTCTTTCTAAATAAGAAAAAAATAAAATTAAACAGCACATTAAAAATACTACAAATTGAAAATTTTGATAAAAGTATGGAGGTTTATTTAAAAGAAAATAATAAAATAATATTGACCTATGAAGTATGTCAATCTTTATTGGTTGAACATTTAAGTTAATTTATTCTACCAACTTTTTTGTAATTCGACTACTTGCAATTAAGGCTGCAATAATACCCAAACTTACTATAGTCGCAATTACAATTAAAATATTAGAAAAATGAAGTTCTACAGGATAAGCTAATATAGGGTTTATCATGATTGGTTTAAATTTCAATTGAATAAATACTACTAATATTGCCAAAACTAAACCTACAACTAATCCAAAAATAGTTAATAAAAAACCTTGCAAAGTAAAAATAGTACGAATTTTTTTAATTGGCAAACCCAAATTATATAATGTTTTTAAATTTTTTCGTTTATCTAAAATCATCATTATCATAGCACCAATTACATTAAACAAAGCAATAATTACAATTAAGGTAGAAATTAAGTAGGTAAACAAGTTTTCAATGTTTAACATTTTATAGGTCATTGCATTTAATTGTTTTCTCGTTTCTACTTTAAAAGTTGTTCCTAATTTGACTTGTAGCAAATTGGCTATTTTTTTTGCACGTACATCGTCTATTAATTTTAATGCAATAGCAGACACTTGATTTTCTTGATATCCTAATAATTCTTGTGCCAAAGATAAATTTGTAAATACCAAGACATCATTAATTTCTTCAGTCAATTCAAAAATACCAACGGTTTGTGTTCGTACGGTTTTAAACGAATTTATATTTAATTGTCCTTTACCTGGTTTGGGCACGTGAATTCGCATTTTATCCGTTAAGGAAAATAATGGTAAAGATAATTTACGTGCAATACCAGAACCAATAACAACAGCATTTGTTTCTTTACTACCAAACCATTCGCCAATAACTATTGCTGTGTCCATTTTTGAGACATTTAAATAATTTGCATCTACGCCTTTTATGGTTGCTCCCAGTTTTTTGTTTTCGTAATCTAATAAAACATGTTCTTCTATTATTTTGCTATATTCTGCAATATTGTTATCGGCTAATATTTGCGAAATCTCTTCGGTAAGAAGAAAATATTTTCCTTTAGTTGTGGTTATTTTTATATCAGGATCGGCAGTATTCATAAAAAATAAATTAAACGACTTTAATCCTGAAAAAACGGAAAGCACAATAAACAAAGCCATTGTACCAATAACAACACCAATAGTAGCAATTTTGGTAATAATATTTATAGTACTATTTGTACTTTTTGAAATTAAATAACGCTTGGCTATGTATAAAGAAGTGTTCAACTAACGTTTTTGTCTTTTAGGTAAAATTTTAGGGTCTAAAATAGGGTTTGCATCTTCGCCTTTCAGAGCAGTATCAATACCTTCAATATAATCTAAAGAATCGTCCGAATAAAAAACTAAATTTGGCATTCTTCTAAGTTGGTTCCTTGTTCTTCTAGCTAATTCGTACCTAATTGTATGTGTGTTTTTTTGAATAGCAGCTATTAGTTTGTTTCTTTGTTTACTAGGAAAAACACTAACGTATATTTTTGCTTCACCCAAATCGGAAGTTACATAAACTTTGGTTACAGAAATCAATACGCCTTTTAACGAATTACGTGCTTCGCCTTGTAAAATATCAATGAGGTCTTTTTGTAAAACACCTGCAATTTTTTTTTGTCTATTTGTTTCTTCCATACTGCAAAATTAAACTATTGAAATTAAAAACTAAAACTAATTCAAAAAATTCAATATTTGTTATCTTTGTTCCATCAAAATACGTTCCAAATGAATAAAATTGAACATATTGGCATTGCCGTTGTAAATTTAGAAAAGTCCAACCAACTTTACGCACAACTTTTTGGCAAAAAACACTATAAAACGGAAGAAGTTAAAAGTGAAGGTGTAAAAACTTCGTTTTTTAAAGTTGGTCCTAATAAAATTGAATTGCTAGAAGCTACTAATCCAGATAGTGCAATTGCAAAATTTATTGCAAAAAAAGGCGAAGGCGTTCATCATATTGCTTTTGCAGTAGATGATATTGTAGCAGAAATGGCTCGATTAAAAAAAGAAGGGTTTCTTGTTTTAAACGACAAACCAAAGAAAGGAGCCGATAATAAATTAGTCGCTTTTTTACATCCAAAAAGCACCAATGGTGTTTTGATTGAATTATGTCAAGAAATTAAAGAGTAAATAAGTATATTTGACTTTTTAAATACATACAAAAATAAACTATAGATGAGTAAAACAACCTCCTTTGAAAAATATCAAAAAAGACGCTTACGTTCTTCGTATTTATCGGTAGTAGTAAGTATTTCTTTGGTTTTGTTTTTATTAGGCTTATTGGCTTTACTTATATTCCATACACAAAGTATTTCCAAACTTTTTAAAGAAAAGTATGCCATTAATATTTTTTTAAAAGACAAAGTTTCGGATAAAGACATTAAAAAACTCATCCTAAAATTAGAGAAAGAAGATTTTACCAATACCATTAAGTTTGTTTCTAAAAAACAAGCGCTCGAAATTTACAAAAAAGATATTGGAGAAGATTTTATGGAGTTTTTAGGCGAAAACCCACTACATAATAGTATCGATTTATTTTTAAAAGCAGATTATGTTAGTAATGAAAAAATAGAGATTATTAAAAAAAAGTTGTTAAAAAATAAATTAATAACCGAAATATCTTACGACAAATCTTTAGTTTCTTTACTTAATGATAGTGTTAAAAAATTTAGTTTTTGGATACTTGCCTTTAGTAGTTTACTAAGCTTGATAGCTATCGTTTTAATTAATAGTTATTTAAGACTTTCTATTTATTCTAAAAGATTTACCATAAAAACCATGCAAATGGTAGGCGCAACCAAACGTTTTATTAGAAAACCCTTTTTATACCGCAGTGTAAAACTTGGTATGACTGGTGCAATTATAGCTATTATAGCATTAATTACTTTACTTTATTATTTTAGTGAAAAATACCCTGATTTAGGTTTAACTGATGCTAAATTTAACCTAAGCCTTTTGTTTTTAGGTATTTTTATTATCGGAATACTAATTACTTGGTTAAGTACTTTTTTTGCAACCAAACGTTTTTTAAATTTAACTGCTGAGGAATTACATTACTAAAAAAATCTATCTATAATTATGTCAAAAAATAACAAAATAGAACATTCAAAAAAACTCTTGTTTGGTAAAAAGAATTATAAATTTATGTTAATTGGTTTAGCCTTTATTGCACTTGGCTTTATTCTAATGTCTGGTGGCGGAAGCGATGACCCTGCAGTTTTTAACGAAGCTATTTATAGTTTTAGGCGTATTCGATTGGCACCTACTTTAGTTTTAATAGGCTTGGCTGTAGAAATTTATGCTATAATGCTAAACCCTGATAAATAATGAGTTTTTTTGAAGCTTTAATTTTAGGTATTATTCAAGGCTTAACGGAATTTTTACCTGTTTCATCAAGTGGTCATTTAGAAATAATGAAACTTATTTTTGGAGATGATTCTTTACCAAAAGAAAGTTTAACGTTTACCGTTATATTGCATTTTGCAACAGCATTAAGCACCATAGTTATCTTCCGAAAAGAAGTAGCCGAAATTTTAAAAGGATTGTTTCAACTCAAATGGAATGAAGAATCTCAATTTTCCGTAAAAATTATAATCTCCATGATTCCTGCTGTGGTTATTGGTTTGTTTTTTGAAGAACAATTAGAATCTTTTTTTGGCGGTAACATTTTACTGGTTGGCTTTATGCTTTTAATAACCGCCTTACTCTTACTATTAGCTGATAAATCTAAAAATACGACTAAAAATGTAGGATTTCAAAGTGCATTTATCATTGGCGCATCACAAGCAATTGCTATGCTACCTGGTCTATCTAGGTCTGGAGCAACAATTTCAACGGCAGTTTTATTAAAAATAGATAGAACTAGAGCAGCTAAATTTTCCTTTTTAATGGTTGTACCATTAATATTTGGCAAAGTTGCTAAAGACATTTTAGGTGGCGATATTAATTTTGAATCTAAACAAATGGGTGTACTTACTGTTGGTTTTTTTGCAGCCTTTTTTGCAGGATTATTTGCTTGTAAATTAATGATTGGTTTAGTGAAAAAATCAAAACTATCTTACTTTGCTTTGTATTGTGCTGTAATTGGTGTAATTGCAATAACCTATGCTTTAATAACTTAAAGTTTCGTTACTTTATACATTTATAAACTAGCCAAAACAAAAAATGACCGAAGACGATTTTAAAAACGGACAAGTATTACTAATTGATAAACCGTTAACTTGGACTTCTTTTCAAGTCGTAAATAAGATACGTTGGCACATAAGAAAGACCTTTAATATTAAAAAAATAAAGGTTGGCCACGCTGGTACTTTAGACCCATTAGCAACTGGTTTATTAATTATATGTACTGGGAAATTCACCAAAAAAATTCACGAATACCAAGCACAAACCAAAGAATATACTGGCACATTTACAGTTGGCGCAACCACACCATCGTATGATTTAGAAACCGAAATCAATCAAACATTCTCTACAGAACATCTTACAAAAGAGTTGATTTACAAAACAACACTTCAATTTGTAGGAGAAATTCATCAAAAGCCACCTATTTTTTCGGCTATAAGAAAAAATGGAAAACGCTTGTATGAAATAGCACGATCTGGAGAAACTATCGAAATTCCTACACGTCAAGTAACCGTTCATGAATTTGAAATCACTAAAATTGATTTGCCAAAAATTGATTTTAAAATTGTTTGCAGTAAAGGAACCTACATTCGTTCTATTGCCTATGATTTTGGAAAAGTACTAAATTCTGGCGCACATTTAACTGCTTTAAGACGCACAAAAATTGGAGATTATAATGTAGATAATGCCGTTGAACCTTTGGTTTTTGTAGAAAATTTTATTTAAACAAATGTGACAACCAACTCTCGGTAACTGGCACTTCCCATTCGTTTTTAAACTCGTACTTAGTTTGAATTAAGTTGTTAAAAATAATTGTTTTTTTAGAAATACTTTTCTTTTTTACCAATTCTCTAAAGCGTTTCATTTCTTGGTATTGTACAAATTCACCTTGTTTAAAACACACATTTACTTTATCTAATAAAACGACTTCGTAATCCTTTTCTAATTGCATAATAAATAGCGCAAATTTATCCATTAAAGCAGTTGATAAAGAAACATCTTCACTTACAAAAAAAAGTAAAAATCGCTTATACTCTATTTTAAAAGCCACAGAAATAGTGTCTAAATCTGAAATAAATTCTTTTATTTTTATTTCAATTTCTTCCAATTCATTGGGGTAAAATTTTCTACTTGATGGATATAGAAATACTTTAGCTTCTTCGGATAAATTTTGGTAGCTAATTATCATTTTATTGTTTTGTTGTTTTTATTGAATTTTCTCTAATTTTACTGTAAAATGTCGCATAATAGGCGCTTCCCAAGTTATTTTATAACCTCTTTTTGCCTCCTCTCTTGTGTCGAAAATTTGTTTTAATGCGGATGCAATATACTCCATATGGTTATGTGTATAGGTTCTACGTGGTATTGCCAAACGAACTAATTCTAGTTCAGGATATCTGTTTTCTCTAGTTTCTGGATCTCTATCTGCCAAAATAGTTCCTATTTCAACACCTCGAATTCCGCCAACAATATATAATTCGATAGCCAAAGCTTGCGCTCTATATTCTTCTTTAGGTATTTTTGGAACAAATTTATTGGCATCTAAATAGACAGCGTGTCCACCAATAGGTTTTTGTACTGGTACGCCAAAATAATCTAATTTCTCCCCTAAATATTGTACTTGGGTAATTCTGCTTGCCAAATAATCGTAATCTAAAGCCTCGTAAAGTCCAACGGATAACGCGCCCATATCTCTACCACTCATTCCGCCATAGGTTATAAAACCTTCAAACATAATGGCAAATGTGGTTGCCTCTCTATAAACATTCTCGTCTTTTAGGGCAATAATTCCTCCCATATTTACCAAACCATCTTTTTTGGAACTCATCGTCATTCCGTCACCATAAGAATACATTTCTTTGGCAATTTCTTTGACTGTTTTGTTTTTATATGCTTCTTCTCGTTCTTTGATGAAATAGCAATTCTCGGCATATCTTGCGGCATCAAAATAAACAGGTACTTTATATTTTTTACATAATGTAGAAACTGCTTTAATATTCTCCATAGAAACTGGCTGTCCACCAGCAGTATTACAGGTTACTGTAATTACAATAAATGGAATTTTTTCTATTGGATTTGATGTAAATACTTTTTCTAATTTATATAAATCAATATTTCCTTTAAAGGGATGATAAATGTCGGTATCAAAAGCTTCATCAATGGTACAATCAACTGCTTTTCCTTTACGAAATTCTATGTGTCCTTTTGTGGTGTCAAAATGAGAGTTGCCTGGAATAATATTACCTTCTTTAACTAAGGTTGAAAACAAAACATTCTCGGCCGCTCTTCCTTGATGTGTTGGTATGAAAAATTCATAACCTGTGATGTCATTTACTGCATTTTTTAGCTTTTCAAAAGAACGAGATCCTGCATAACTTTCATCGCCAAGCATAACCTCAGCCCATTGTTTATCACTCATTGCTCCTGTTCCTGAATCGGTCAATAAATCAATATAAACTTGATCGGATTTAAGATTAAATAAATTATAATTTGCTTCTTTTATCCATTTTAAACGTTCTTTTAAGGTAGATTTTTTAATGGATTCTACCATTTTAATCCTATAAGGTTCAGCGTAAGGTAATTTCATTTTAGTTTGGTTTTAATTAATAAAGTAAGTTTCTTTCTATTAATTAATTGAAATCATCTCTGTTTTTAATTTTACGGCGTACCGAAACCAGTAAGTTTATTTTGTGAAATATGGTTTTCATATGTTATCAAAAATACTGATTTTTTTTTGATTTTATCCAATAATTTTAAATACTTGAAAGTAGCGTAACAATATCTTTTTGTGTTGCATTCCCTTTATCTTGATTATACCAAATTTGTAAATTTTTTTTAAAGTTCGCATCTAATGAACCATTTTTCTTTTTATATTCTTTAACCATTCTTGTAGCTTTATTTGGTCTTGGACCCCAAATTTTTAAAACTTCTAAAGTTTGTTTTTCTAAAATTAACAATTTAGGAATTGCCTTACTTCCATTGGTTAAAAATTGATTCATTAATGCTTCATTAGCATCTCGTAAAACAATTTTAAAAGCAATTTTATTTGATAACGTTGCTATTTTATTTATAACCGGCAAAGTTTGTGCGCCATCGCCACACCAACTTTCCATCAAAACTAAAAAAATAAGCTCTTTGTTTATTGTAGAAATAATTTGCTTTGAATTTTCGCTAATGTCTAGTGTTTTATCTAAGCGTTTCATCCGTTTTTCACTTAATTTACTATAATTTAGCAGTACATCGGATTGCTCATTTCCTGTAGATTTACCTTTCTTTAGTAATTCGAAAACTAAACTTTTAAACCTTACATAAGTCATAGAATTTACTAGACTATTTTCAATTATATCTTTCTTTTTTTTATTTTGCATAGCTATTTGGGCGAAAAAAAAACTTATTAAGTAATTAAACTTTTTGAGGTTTGTTTAGTGTAATTCGTAAATTTGTAAGCATTTCTTTTGTTACTAATTCAATGTTATAAAAATGTTTCCAATTCCAATCCTTTTTAGCTTGTGAATCCTCTAAACTTTCTGGCCAACTATCAGCAATATCTTGACGGAAATCAGGTTTATAATTTATTGTAAACCTTGGTAATTGTTTTTTAATTTCAAATACTAATTCTTTTGGTGTAAAACTAATGCCACCAATATTATAAGGTATGTATTTTGTCATAATATCTGTTTGCATAATATCTATGGTCGCCTTAATAGCATCATCCATATACAACATTGGCAAACGGGTGTTTTCCTGTAAAAAACATGTATATTGGTTTTCTTCAATAGCCTTATGAAAAATATCAATGGCGTAATCTGTCGTTCCTCCACCAGGTTTTGCTTTCCAACTAATTATACCAGGATAACGTATGGTTCGTACATCTACACCATATTTATCATGATAATAAGCGCACCATCTTTCTCCTGATAATTTACTAATACCATATACTGTAGTTGGCTCAGTAATTGTTTCCTGCGGTGTTTTTTCACGAGGAGTTGTGTTTCCAAAAACAGCTATGGAACTTGGCCAAAACACTTTTTCAATCTTCTTTTCTTTTGCTAAATTTAATACATGAAATAATGAATTAATATTTAAATCCCAAGCTTTTTCAGGATGTTTTTCAGCAGTTACTGACAACATTGCTGCCATCAAATAAACTTCATCTACTTGGTGTTTATCTATTATTTTCAGTATTTCTTTTTTGTTCGTAGCGTCTACTATTTCAAAAATGCCAGATTGCATTAATTCTTGAGAACCAGATTTAATATCCGAAGCTATAACTTTATCCTTACCAAAAAGATCTCTTAATTTCAGGGTCAACTCTGTCCCAATTTGTCCACAAGCACCTATGATAAGTATCGTGTTATTCATATTAACTTAAATTTACTAAAAATATTAATAGTAAGAAAATAGCATTTCGCCTTGGCAAATATATTATTTTTATTGTGTTACTTTATGATGTTTCCGTTTTTTTAACAACATATTTTTAGTACATGACAAAAACACAACTCATTAATAATCAATAAATTAGTCGTCAAA
>CAZOQL010000034.1:0-20741 GCA_964582005.1 uncultured Flavobacteriaceae bacterium
ATCACCCAACAATTTATTTTGAATTCCTACAGGAAGCAAATTAAATAAAACTTTTATCTCTTGACTTGTTTTCATATTACAAATATACTAATAATTGCTGATGTAGTTAGAACTTAGCCGAATTAATTAAAATAACTTCAATTCCTTCTTCTTTTAAAGACCTAATAGATTGTGATCCTGAATAGTCAAACTCACAGGTTTGACCTATTAATTATTGATTCTGAACCAATTAATTAAAACGGACTTAATAGATTCGTTTTTTGGCATCTTATTTTGTTTGTACAAATATTTAACAATTTGTACGTTTAAAAAATTAAAATTTTAAAAACTTATTAAGATAATGTGAATAAATTAATTCTAAAAATTAAAGAATATAAAACCAAGTTATTAATAGTAAAAAGATACATAATATAAGAATAATAACGGTTAATTTATCAGTATTTTTTTTTGAAGTTGAGTTACTATCTTGCTCTAATTGTTCTTCTTTTTGTGGGATTTTAATTTCTGGCGAAACTATAGTTTTTGGTATTGCGACACTAGTAGTAGTATTTTCAAGATTTTCTTTAGGTATAATTTTAATTTCTTTTATTGGAGTATGATGAGTGTTTTGAGTAACTTTCTCCTTCTGTTTTTCAAGAGTTGTTTTTTTATTTACTTTCTGTTGCAATAATAATTTTTTTTCTCGTTCCTTAATTTCTTCTTTTATTTTTTCTAATTTTTGTTTTATACTAATGTAGGTGTCTTTTTTTATTACGGATGCTTGCTTAATTATTTCAGAATTTTCTTTAATAACAGGTTTTATTAGTTTTTTTATATCGCTACGCAAATTTCTTTCAATTTCTTTGCGAATAATGTTTGACGTAGATGCTTTGTTTATAATAACGTCCTTGTTATCTTTCTTAACTTCTGAAAAATCAATATCCATCGTAAAATCAGATGTGTTATTTTTATGTAATTTTTCTTTGGCAGGCACTTCTTTTTTGGTTATCGTTTTTTTAATTGGATTTGTGATTTTTTTTGACTTATTAAAAAAGTTACCTGTTACTAAATTATCTTTAAAAAAAGTATTCTGAGTAGTTTTGATTTTTTTTGTGTCAAGAATTATTTTTTTAAATTTTGATTTTCCAACATTTTCAGTTTTCATATTTTCAAACTGCGTTAGTAAATTAATCAAATCGTTATTGAGTTGTAAGTCACTTTTTGAAGATAAATTATCTGATTTTTTCATGAATTTTAACATTATAAGTCGAGAGAGCTAATATAAAAATAATAAATAAGATAAATGAGTTATTAATTAAAATTATTTTTTATATTTGTTACAATATATAAACTTTAAAAGAATATTATGAATCCTTTAGAACAAATATTAAATAAATTAATTGAGAATACTAATTCACAATCTGCTATATTAGTAAATAGTGAAGGTTTAGCAATTGCCTCAGTAAATGAAGATAATGAAGACAGAATTGCTGTAATGATTGCATCTTTACACTCTATGGGTGAAAAGTTTTCTTCGGATTTAGCAAAAGGTGGCATTGAACAATTTTATATTAAAACTAATGATGGTTATATTCTTTTGAAAGGTATAACGGATAGTGCAATTATTGGATTAGTTGCTAATGATACTTCAAAATTAGGTTTGTTAATGATGTATTTAGATTCAGCTACAAATGAAATTGCTAAATTATTATAAATTATGTCAAAAGAAGCTACACAACACATTTTAGATCAATGACCTAAAGAAACCAAGCTACAAGATAGTGATATAGCGGTAATACGTGCAAGTAAAGATTTCTTGTTTGGCATTGCTAACAATTTAGTTAATGAATTTGAAAAGTATAGAATGTAGTATAAATAGGATTTCCCCTTGACTATTGTATTATGTTTAAACCTTAAATTTATTTAAGGTTTTTTTATGTAAAAAAATCATTGTATAAAATCATCGTTAAAACCAATTAGGTATAATTTTTTTTCAGCTCTTGTAACTGCAGTATATAGCCATCGGTAATACGAAATAGTTGTACCTTCAGGTAAATAAGGTTGTTCAATAAAAATAGTTGCCCATTGTCCACCTTGCGATTTATGACATGTCATCGCATAAGAAAACTTAATTTGCAAAGCATTAAAATACGTGTTTTTCTTTATTTCTTGAAATTGTTTGTACTTAGGTAAATGTGCATAATCTTTTTTAACTTCTTGGTATAATTTATTAGATTCTTCATAAGTTAATGAAGGTGTTTCTTTAGTTAAAGTGTCTAACATTACAACAGTATCGAATGGTTTTTGATTGGGGTAATCAATCATTCGAATAGAAACTTCGGCAAAATTATAGCCATAGAGTTCTTTGTAGGAATGAATACTTTTAATTTCACAAATATCTCCATTTGCTATAAAATCGGCTTCTTGTGTATCTTCTAGCCAAAAATAATTATTCTTTACAACCATAATATAATCACCAACCGATAATTCGTTTTCTTGATTTCTAATTTGAAATCTAATTTGTTGGTTGTATTGGTTTGCTCTTTTATTAGAGCGAACAATAATGGCAGTTTCTTCAATACCTTGCTTGTTATACGATTCATTTATGGCATCTTCAATTTCATAACCATCTATAAGCCTTATTATGTCTGGAAAATTAGTTTGAAAACGAAATTCAATACCTTGGTAATATTCTTGTAAAAGATTCCTAATTGCAGTTGCATTGGTCAAAATACCTGAATCTTTATGTTGCCGCATTACTTCATCCAATTCTATGGTAACAACATCTTTATTGAAATCATACGTAAGTGTATTCTCATTTAATGCTGGGCTCAAATCTAATTTTACTGGCGGTAATTGTGCTGTATCACCTATCAAAATAATTTTACAATTTTTACCAGAATATACAAAGGAAATTAAATCGTGCAATAAAGAACCATTTTCGAACAGCTTTGTTCCTGTTTTAGAATCGGGAATCATAGAAGCTTCATCTACAATAAAAATAGTATTGGTATGCTTATTTTTTTGTAATACAAATTGCATGTTACCATCGCTTCCTTTTTTAGGGAAATAAATTTTTTTATGAATAGTAAAAGCCGATTTTTTAGAATAATTAGCAATTACCTTAGCAGCTCTTCCTGTTGGAGCTAAAAGAACGGATTTCATACCAACTTGCCCTAAATTATTTACAAAAGCACTAATCGTTGTTGTTTTACCTGTACCTGCGTAACCTTTGAGTAAAAACAAAGCGTTTTTATTAGTATCGAAAGTGAAATTACTTAAGTTTTTTAGTAAATACTCTTGTGATAAAGTTGCCGTAAACGGGAATTTGTCTAATAATAGATGATAAAAAGAAATACTATCTTTAAGCATACACAAAGGTACAAATTCAATGCATAATTTTATTTGTAATTATAGTATTAATTAATGATAATGAAAAGGACTCATTGTTAATTAGTTATGTTTAATATTTTTATAATTATAAGAATTTTAATAAATGTCCTGTAAAAAATTTTAATAAGTCATATTTTTTTGTAGATTTGCGAATAACCTTTTAAATAAAATTTTATGAGTCCACTTATTTATATTATAATAGCAATAGTTTTAGTTGCAGTATTAGCGTATACTATTGTTAATGTTATTCCAAAAAAATTACATTGGATTTTATCCTTGTTATTTATAGGCTTAATAGTATGGTTAACCATGTTGATTTATAATTCAATTATGGTTCCAATTGAATTTAAAAAGAAAAAAGTGGTAAAGTACGCCTTAGTTATTGATAATTTAAAAATGATTAAAGACGCACAAATTGCACATCGCAAAATAAAAGGTGGTTATATTTCAGATCCTCAAAAATTAATAAACTTTATCGATTCAGCAAAATATGCCATTACTCGTGTTCGTAATATTTCTGAAACAGTTTCAATTGGTGGAGGAATGAGCGTTGAAAGAGAAAAACGTGTTGTTGACACTACTGGCTATAAACCAGTAAAAGATGATTTTAAAGGTAGAGATTTTAAAAACATGTTTAAAGTACCGGGAACTACTGCTATGTTTGAAATGAAGACTGATAGTATTGAAAAATCGGGTCTAACATCTCCTGTTTTTGTAGCAAGAGTTGCAAAAAATATTGTTTTAGAAGGTATGGATAAACAATTATTAGCCGAAGAGATGAAAGCTCTTGGCGGAATTAATGTTAGAGGATCACATATATCTGTGGGATCTTTAACCGATGTAAAAGTAATTGGAAACTGGCCACCATTTTATGATAACAAAGATAAAGAAGCTACAAAGTAATCATTTAGATTTACAGCGTTTAGAAAATATACAATTATCCATCCAATTTAGTTTGGATGGATTTTCTTTTTGCTTGTTTGATTTAGACTTACAAGAGTTTATTGCTTTTAACAAGTACACCTTTGAGTATACAATTAAAACTCCAGAAACTTTATTAAAGGCTATTAAGACGATATTTATAAACGAAAAGTTGTTGCAATTAACCTATAGTAATATAATGGTTACTCATGTAAATAAATTATCTACATTAGTGCCACAGGCTTTATTTAATAAGGATAGTTTGTCGCATTATATTAAGTTTAATAATAAAGTTTTTAATACAGATTATTACGCTTATGACTCGATTGCTAATAAAGATATGGTTTCCGTATATGTGCCTTATGTTAATGTGAATAATTTTTTAATTGATCAATTTGGCTCTTTTCATTTTAAACATTATTCTAGTGTATTGGTTGAAAAATTATTAAATAATTATTCCAAAAATTCACAAATTATTTTTTATGTTCATGTACGAAAATTTAATTTTGAGATAATAGTAATTAAAAATAAAAAACTACTATTATTTAATACATTTGTCTATAATACCAAGGAAGACTTTATTTATTATGTCCTTTTTGTTATCGAACAATTAAAATTAGATGTAGAAACGATAGCCTTATTTTTATTAGGTTCTATCAAAAAAGGAGATTCTTTATACGATATTTTGTATACTTATATAAGGAATGTTTCTTTTTTAGACGATTTTTCAAAATTTAATGCAATTTTATCTATCGACTCTACCATTAAAAGAGAAAATTTCACCTTATTTGAATCAGCCAATTAACTATGCGAATTATTTCTGGAAAACATAAAGGAATTAGAATAAATGCTCCTAAAAATTTACCTGTTAGACCAACTACCGATATGGCTAAAGAAGCTTTGTTTAACATTTTAAATAATAATTACTATTTTGATGAAATTCAAGTACTTGATTTGTTTGCTGGTATTGGTAGTATTAGTTTAGAATTCGCATCTAGAGGTTGCGAAAATATCACAAGTGTTGATAGCCACTTTGGATGTGTGAAATTTTTACAAACAACTTCAGATAAATTAGACTTAAATTTAACTATAATTAAAAGTGATGTATATAAATTTTTAAATACACAATCAAAAATGTTTGATGTTATATTTGCAGATCCACCTTACAATTTTACTATAGAGCAGTTTGAAAACATCTATAAAGCAGTAATGGATAAACAATTACTAAGCACAAATGGTGTTTTAATAATTGAACACGCCAAACAAACCGATTTATCTACATTACCAAGATTTAAACAAGTAAAAAGATATGGTGGTAATTGTTTTAGCTTTTTTGAGTAATTATTCACGCTATTTTTAAAATTTAATTGGTATTGGATTAGCTAATCCAATTTTTAAAGTCTTTTACTTTTTCTCTACTTACAATAATTTCCATTTCATTAAAGTGTGCAAGTTTTAGTTGCAAACGGCTGTTTGTATATGAAATAATATCTTTTATTGCCTGTATGTTTATATAAAATTTCCGACTAACTCGATAGTATTTACTTGGATCCAACTTTTCTTCTAATTGTTCTAGCGTATAGTCAATAATGTAGCTGCGGTTAGTAGTAGTGTGTAGGTAAGTAGTTTTATCTTCGCTATAAAAGCATTCAATAGTATCGATATCTATAATTTTTAAATGTTGTCCAATTTTAATGGTAAAACGTTTCTTAAATTTTTTATCTAAAGGGTTTTGCAATAAATTTTGGATGCTTTCCATATCAAACGATACTTGCGTATTTTTAGGACGTATTTTTTTGTATTGTGTTATCGCATGTTGTAAATCATCTTCATCAATTGGTTTTAAAAGATAATCCACACTATTAAACTTAAAAGCTTTTAAGGCATATTCATCGTATGCGGTTGTAAAAATTATAGCCGATTTTATTTCAATTTCTTCAAATATTTCAAACGATAAACCATCGGATAATTGAATGTCTAAAAATAGCAAATCAGGATGTTGGTTGTTTAAAAACCATTCAATCGATTCTTCTACCGAATGCAGCAATGTAGTAACATGTATGCCAGTATCTTTTAACATACGTTGTAAACGTCTTGCTGCAGGCTTTTCATCTTCAATAATAATTACATTCATAGTTTGTGTTTTTAAAATTGGATGTTATCGGTAAATTTATCTTTATCCATCAATTCTTGTATTTTTCTAGTTTCCCAATTACCTGTTGTTCCAAAAGCTTTTAAGCCGTGAAAAACTAAGCCAATTCCCCAACCTATAAAAGGAAACCAAAACCATTGAATAATACCAGGTGTAAAATAGTACCAAACAGCAAATAAAGTAGGTGTTACTAATGCAAAGGAAATTAAACTGCCATAAAATCCTTTAATATCTTTTACTTGATTTTTTGCTCTGTTGTATTTTTCTTGTTGATTTATGGGATTCATAATTTTTGTTTTTTTGATTAATAAGGGTAATTTAACAATAAAATGATGTTGATTTTGTTCGATAATTACTTTTGAGGAAGTTACTAATGCATAACGATCAATAATATTTCGCAAACCAACTTTGGTACTTTTTTCTAAATTACTTTTTGGATTATAATTGTTTTGAATAACTAAATAGTTGTTCTCTTGATAAATTTTAATTTCTAACTTTTTATGTGTGCTTATCACATTATGTTTCACTGCATTTTCTAATAGTAATTGTAAGGATAACGGAATTATTTTTAAAGCATCCTTATCTAAACTATCAGGTATGCTAAACGTAATAGCATCTTCAAAACGAATTTTTAATAAATCCATATACGTTTTTGCAAATTGCAGTTCGTCTTTTACTTCAATTAAATCTTGACTTTTTTGTTGTAAAACATATCGGTAAATTTTAGATAGTTTTGTGGTAAATTTTACCGCCTGTTTTGGGTTTTCTTCAATTAAAGCAGTTAAAACATTTAGACTATTAAATAAAAAATGTGGGTCTAATTGATTTTTTAAACTTTCAAACTTTGCAGTTTCTGTTTTACTAATTACTTGGTGTTCTTTTACTTTTTTACTAGTTAATTCTTTGAAAAAATAAATAGCATGAATCGCAATTATAATATTAACAACTAATATAAAACTGAAAATATAATAACTTTTGCTCGTATTTAAAAAGACAGTAAAACTATCTTGTTGAATTGCCATAACAACAAAAAGACGTAAAACAGCAATGGCAAGCATCGATAAAATAATAGAACCAATAACACCAATAATTAAGCGTTTTTTAGGTTTGTCTTTCCAATCTATTTTTTTATCTAATAAATTAAAATAAGTAATATTAACAATAGATATAACAAAAGCATATAAAAAATTAACACTATAAATGAGCAGTAAGTTTTTTGCGCTTGCTTGAAAACCATTTCTAGTAAAAGACCTTTCTATTACAAAGACTATTAAGCTGATGTAAAAACTGTATTTGGTTATTTTAATTAGATATTTCATAAGTTGCCAAAGATAAGTTACTAAAATTTAATGTCAAATTTTAAATCTTCGTTTTTTAATTCAAACTTGACATCATTAAACTGTGGCGGACCAAATGCCGTCACATTATTGCTAGCTCCGTAATCTTCTAAAGGCATCCCCATTTCATTAAAGTCCATTCTGTTGTTGTTATTACTGTCGTGATAGCAAATTATGGCGTATGTTCCAGTTTCTTTTACATTAAAGATGACACTTGCTTTGCCATCTGTTAATAAAGAATTTTTGGATTGAATAGCTTCTCTTTTACTAAAGCCATCTTCTTTATATAAAGCGAAAAAAACTTTCCCTTTATTGCTAACTGCATTTACAATACTAGCTGTAATTTTACGCGTGTTAGCCTCTGTACTTTTTTCTTGAGAAAAAGAAAATAAAGAAACTAAAAATAAGGTGAGTGTTAAAATAATTTTTGTCATAATATTGTTTTTAGGGTTAATAACAGGGCAAATATCCAACAGATTAATGTTTTTAAAAACTAATCTTAACCGAATTGTAGTAATTTATGGATGAATTGTAAAAAAGACATTAGTTTTACTTAAAATCGTATATTTGTCTTATGATAAAAGCAGAAAAATTGCATAAGCTTTATGGGGATTTAGAAGTTTTAAAAGGAGTAGACTTAAAAATAGAGCAAGGAGAAATCGTTTCTATAGTTGGTCCATCTGGGGCAGGAAAAACCACCTTATTACAAATTTTAGGTACTTTAGATAAACCGTCAGAAGTTAAAGGAACCTCTTTAACGATTAATGGTAAAAGCATATTAAATTTAAAGGATAATGAATTGTCTAAATTTAGAAATGAAAATATTGGTTTTATTTTTCAATTTCATCAATTATTACCAGAATTTACTGCCTTAGAGAATGTTTGTATTCCTGCGTTTATTGCGAAAAAAACCAAAGAAGAAGCAGAGATTAAAGCCAAAGAAATACTGCAATTTTTAGGTCTTTCTCATAGAATTAATCATAAACCAAACGAGCTTTCTGGCGGAGAACAACAACGTGTTGCCGTAGCAAGAGCCTTAATAAATCAACCTAAAGTTATTTTTGCAGATGAGCCAAGTGGCAATTTAGATACCAAATCTGCAAAAACATTGCATGAATTATTTTTCACTTTGCGTGATAAATACAACCAAACCTTTGTGATAGTTACCCATAATCAAGAATTGGCTAATATGACCGATAGAAAATTAGAAATGCGTGATGGTGTTTTAATTTAATTCATATGATTTTTGATAACGATATATCGGAAACTAATTTTTTATTTAAAGCGAACGAAGTTTCGGTGTATATGAAAAGAGAGGATCTATTACATAAACATATTTCAGGTAATAAATTTAGAAAGTTAAAATATAATATTTTAGAAGCTTTGTATTTACAAAAAAACACAATTTTAACTTTTGGTGGTGCCTATTCTAATCATATTGCTGCAACCGCTTATGTTGGTAAGATGTTTAATATCAATACTATTGGAGTTATAAGAGGTGATGAGTTAGGTGAGGATTTAGCCGATACTTTAAAACGCAATACGACATTAAAATTGGCTTCGGAATATGGAATGCAATTTAAATTCATAAGTAGAAAAAAATATAGAGAAAAAGCAACAACTACTTTTTTAAAGGAGTTAGAACAGGAGTTTGGTGGTTTTTACTTAGTTCCAGAAGGAGGAACAAATGCTTTAGCTATAAAAGGTTGTGAAGAAATTTTAAAAAAAGAAGATGAAAAATTCGATTATATTTGTGTTGCTGTTGGTACAGGTGGCACTATTTCAGGAATTATTAATGCATCTAATACCAACCAAAAGGTTTTAGGTTTTCCTGCTTTAAAAGGTGATTTTTTAAAAGAGGCAATTAATAAAAATGGGATTAATAAAAATAATTGGCAATTAATAAACCACTATCACTTTGGCGGTTATGCTAAAATAAATACGGCATTAGTGCGTTATATAAATCAATTTAAAGAACAGCACAAAATCCAATTGGATCCAATTTATACCGCTAAAATGATGTTTGGTATTGAAGATTTAATCCAGCAAAATTATTTTAAAAAAGGCACAAGTATTTTAGCAATTCATACTGGTGGTTTACAAGGTATAGATGTTATGAATGCTAGAATCGTTAAAAAAGGATACACACAAATTATACAAAATTAAATGAAGAAAATAGTATTAATTTTAATAGCATTATCTTTGGTAGTAAGCTGTAAATCAAAAAGAAAAACACTTTCTACAAAAAAACAACCTATATCAAAACGAATAGTTAAAGATAGAGCAAAAGACACTAAAACAAAAAAGATTGTTACAAAAAAACAACCTATTGTGATTAATAAAAATGGAGATAAAGCACTATTTTCCATAAAAACAATGGAGGATTTGTATAGTAGAAAGCCACATTTGCAAAAGTTAAAAATAGATTATATTAAAAAATACGGTGTTTTAGCTATTCAAGAAATGGAAACCTATAAAATTCCTGCAAGTATAACCTTAGCGCAAGGTCTATTAGAATCTCGCTACGGTTTAAGTTTATTAACCAAAAAATCTAAAAATCATTTTGGAATTAAATGCCATAAATGGAAAGGGCAACGTGTCTATCACGACGATGATGCGAAAGGAGAATGTTTTAGAAAGTACACACGTGATAGAGATTCCTATAGAGATCATTCCTTGTTTTTAGCGAACAAAAAAAGATATGCAAAATTATTTACCTATGCATCTAATGATTATAAATCTTGGGCAAAAGGACTTAGAAAAGCAGGTTATGCTACGGATAAAAAATACCCTCAAAAGTTAATTAATTTAATTGAAACATACGAACTTTATGTTTTTGATTCTTTTGTTTTAGGAAAAAATTATAAGCCCAAAAAAAGTAGAAACAAAAAAAACAGAATAAATAATAAAGAATTAAATACACATATAGTTGAGGTTGGAGAAACCTTGTATAGTATTTCGGGTATTTATCATATTTCTGTTGTCGAAATAAAAAAATACAACAATTCAACATCAAATGCCATTTCAGTTGGGCAGGTATTACAATTAGCCCCAAACGTATCATTGCCCAAAAAAACGTATATAGTTAAAAAAGGAGATACTATTTATTCCATAGCTCGAAAAATTAACATAACTCCAAGAAAATTAATGTCTTTAAATGATTTAAAAACTACGGAGATAGCAATTGGGCAAAAAATAAGTATAGAATAAAAAGGCAATATTTTAAACAAATTTAATATAATTTCATTAGTTTTGTAAATTATTGTTTATTAAGCAATAAAGTAAACTTAATAGCTACTTATTTAATGAAACAGATTTTATTTTTATTTATCCTTTTAGGAATTACTTCTTGTAAAAAGAAAGAAGATTTGTCTTCTTTTGATATTCAGAATATTAAAATTGAAGAATCTATTGAGTCTTTTTCAAATAAAAACGATGCACTCTTAAATATTATTTTTATTAATGCAGATAAAAATTATGAACTAGTTCCTATTAAAGAAACTGCTGCAAGAGCCTTTGAGGTTAGTAAAATATTATACGATTATTTAGAAGAGTTAAAAACAGTTATAAAAGAAAAAAATACCACCGAATTTGTAGATGAGCTTTTTTTTAACGGCTTAGATATTACTAATGAAGGAAATGAATTCATCCAATATATTGAAATTTACAAATCCGATTTAATAGCAACTGTTGAAACCGCTTATCCTGAAATTGCGGCTATGGTTAAAAATAATTTTGATATTGGTTCTATTGAAAATAGAAGAGGTCAACAAACAAATTGGTTAACATTAAACTATAAAGGCTTTCCTCCAATTTCTACCATAATTAAATTATCGATAATGCAATCGGACATTAAACGAGTTGAAAGAAAATTATATTCTTCAATTTTAGGTGTTAAATTAAGAAAAAGCACTAGTAATAAAGGTATTGTTGATAAAAATGTAACAGATAATAAAGATGTAATTACGAAAAATATCGATTCTATTACTAGCTCAAAAAAAGAGGTAAAAGAGATTAAAAAAGGGATAGATGTTGTGGTGAAAAAAGAGCCAAAAAAGGAGGTGATTGCCAAAAAAGAAACCGATAAGAAATACCATATTGTTGCAGTAAAGGAAACCGTTTACCGCATTTCACTTAATTATGGTATTACTCCCAATAAACTTAAAAAATTAAATGGGATGACGAATAACAATCTAGTTGTTGGTCAAAAATTGAGAGTACAATAAATGCACATTAGCCATGAACTAAAGGTAAAACGCCCTTAGTTTTCATATATAAAGCTTCATAGCTTAGAAATTCCTGCCATTTTTCATCCACTATTTCACGATCTTGATATTGTCTGGCAAATCGTAAAAACATAGTATGATGACCAGCTTCGGATTCTAATAAGCCTTTAAAAAAAGCAGCTAATTCTGTATCTTTTAAATTTTCGGATAATACTTTAAAACGTTCACAGCTTCGGGCTTCAATAATTGCAGCCATTAAAAGTCTACTTACAAGTGCTTCTTTGCGATCTTTTGTTTTAGGAAAAAACTTACTAAGGTGTTTGGCGTATTCACTTTTTTGATCTCTACCCAATACCATACCTCGTGAAACCATTATATCATGAACCATTTTAAAATGTTCCATCTCTTCAATAGCATGAGCAGACAAGGCTTGTACCATTTCGCTTTCTTCGGAATAGTTAATAATTAACGAAATAGCTGCGCCTGCAGCTTTCTGTTCGGCATACGCGTGATCGGTTAATAATTGTTCTAAATTATTTTCGGCAATAATTGCCCATTCTTTTTTTGTGTCTGATTTTAATCCAAGCATTGTATGTATTATTAAGTTATTTTATTTCTCAAACTCTAATTTTAAAAATAGAGAGTTTGATAGACTATAAATCTAAATCAAACTTTTTTCTAAGCTCGCTAATTAACTTATTTTTATCTTGTAAATAAGCATATTTTTCTTGTGGTGTATACGCAAATTTCTTTTCTATTTTTTCATTTACTTTAATATCAAAATCAATTTGATAATTTTGGAGTTTTTCTTTAATAAATCGTAAAATTTTAGGTTTTGATTTCTCTAAATCGACCTTCATTAACTTATTAGGCATTTCAAACACGAATAAATCTCTATTGGCAATAGGATGACAAGAACCCATTAATGCGGCTAATATCTTTTCTCCATTTTTTAAAATAACAGCAATATATTCTTTCCAAACATCTTGTGCCTGTTCGGTTGAAAAAGGTAATTTTGGTAAATTTTTTAGATTGGTAGTAGTAGTTTTGGTCTTTTTACTGGAAACTTTTTTCTCGGTTAAGCTTTTAAAAGATAAGGCAGAATGTCTTCGAGATATTGGTGAAATTTTAGTATCTATTTCTTGCAGGTTTGAAATTAACACTTTTTCCTTTAGCTTCGATTGTTTTTGTTTTATATTAAGCTCTGTTTTTACATCTATTTTTTCTTCGACAAATGTAGAGGCAAAAAATGAAGCTGGAATTATGTAGTTTTTAGACTTTTTTTTTTCTTCCGAAGAATCGGACATAAAAGTTATAGAAGCTAATTGCATTAAGCAAAGCTCTACCAATAAACGTTGGTTTTTACTTGTTTTGTATTGTAAATCGCAAGTGTTTGCTTTATCAATACTTTCTAATAAAAATTTGATATCCGTTTTTAAAGCTTGTTCTAGATATTGTTTTTTAGTTTTGTCGCCAACTTCCAACAATATAGTTGTCGCCTTATCTCTGGCAACCAATAAATCTCTAAAGTGAGATGCTAAACCAACAATAAAATGATGCCCATCAAACCCTTTTGCCAATATATCATTATAGGCAAGTAGAAGTTTTGGTATGTCGTTTGTTAAAAGTAGGTTGGTTATCTTAAAATAAGCATCGTAATCTAGAACATTTAGGTTTTCGGTTACAGCTTCACGCGTTAAGTTATCGCCACAAAAACTTACAACTCTATCAAAAATAGATAAAGCATCACGTAGAGCGCCATCGGCTTTTTGTGCTATGATATGCAAAGCATCGTCTTCTGCTTTTATATTTTCTTCTTTAGCAATTTTATGTAAATAATTTTTAATATCAAGTACGCCAATACGTTTAAAATCAAAAATTTGACAACGAGATAAAATAGTTGGTATAATCTTATGCTTTTCGGTAGTTGCTAATATGAAAATTGCGTGTGCTGGTGGTTCTTCTAAGGTTTTTAAAAAAGCATTAAATGCCGATGCAGATAACATATGCACCTCATCAATAATATACACTTTGTATTTACCAATTTGTGGCGGAATACGAACTTGCTCGGTTAATAAACGAATATCATCTACCGAGTTGTTTGACGCAGCATCTAATTCAAAAATATTATAAGCAAAATCTTCCTCTTCGGTTACTTTGCCAAGACTCTCTTCATTAATACGTTTGGCAAGAATTCGTGCACAAGTAGTTTTACCAACACCACGTGGTCCTGTAAACAATAATGCTTGTGCTAAATGGTTTGATTTTATAGCATTCTCTAAGGTATTGGTTATGGCTTGTTGCCCAACCACATCGGCAAACTGTTGTGGTCTATACTTACGTGCTGATACTATAAATTGCTCCATTAATAAACTAATTGCTATATAAGAACAAACTTACTATCTTTGGGTATTTATTTATATATATATATATCTTTGTTATTAACAATTATAAAATAATATTGACTTTATCCATTTTTTCACTAACTTTATTACTTATAACAATTTATAAACGACATGAAAACGATCGTTTATTTTTTTGTTTAAAAAAATAAAACTATCCAATACAAAATAATGAAACTCATTAAGTAATCATTTTAAAAACGACCTCATATAATTCACCTTTATCCATAGTACATCCTTTTTCAATAAGCTCAAAAATTTCTAAATTACGTTTTTTAAAATAGACTTTTTGTCCTTTTAAATAAGTTATTGAGGTATCTTTAGAATTATCTATAAACCATTGGTAGTCTGCTTTGTTTGAAAAATTAAAATTTTCTTTAGTGCATTTAATTACAATACGGTGGATTTGTTCGTTATCAAATCGAAATAAATTTAAAGTATTGTCTTGAAAATTAGATAGGTAATTTATTTTCCCTAAAACTTTTTCCCAAACCAAATCACTAAATAAACTTATTTCTTGAGCAACCATTTCTGGACTCGTATCTTTAATTTTTTGCCATTTATCCACATCAATTTTTTGTGTTGCTAAAAACACAGTAAATTCTCGATGCATTTCATTTAATTGCTCACTGGTAAGCAGCTTGTATTTCATACTAAAAATAAATAATATTAATAAAATGCAAATATTATAAATTATGTTTAGTAAAAGAAATTATTTTTCATGAAAGTATGTTTTATTTTTTCTGAATTATTAAGGTAAAGAACTCTAAAAAAGAAAAGTTACTGCTTTACATTTTAGAGATATTTACATATCTTTGGACTTCAATGGTAAAATCATTGAAATGAAAAAAACAGATATTTAATTAAAACAAATGAAAAATATAAAATTAGTAGTAAGTTTCTTTATAGTAATAATAGTAGTATTTAATATAACTGCACAAAACAGAATAGATCCTGCAATTGCACCAATAATGACTTTTGAAGAAACAGCCCATGATTGGGGTTCAATTAATGAAGGTGATAGAGTAGAAACAGATTTTGTTTTTACCAATACAGGTAAAACAGATTTAATAATAACTAATATTAAAGGTAGTTGTGGTTGTACCATACCAACTGGTTGGAGTAAAGAACCAATTGCACCAGGAGCAACGAGCAAATTTACTGTAGCTTTTAATTCTAGTAGAAAACCAGGAAACCAACAAAACAGAGTAACGATAACTTGTAATACCATAAAAGGGAGAGAATTTGTAACCATTAAAGCCCAAGTTATATCAGATCCAAAACAAGATAAAATTCGTGCGGAACGATTAGTAAAGCGTAAAGAGGCACAAGCATTAAAAAAGAAAGAGAAATTAGAAGCTATTAAAGATGCTCAAAAAGAAAACGAAACTGCCACTAAAAACCTTAAAAAAGAAAAAGATAAATTAAAAAAGGCTACGAAAAAAGAAGAAAAGAAGGCGGCTGATAGAAAAAATGAACTAGAAAAAGCAGAAAAGAAAGCTAAGAAAGATGTAAAACGTAAAGAAAAAGAAGCTAAGCAAGTAAAAGAAAAAGCAGAGAAAGAAATAAAAAGAAAAGAAAAAGAAATAAAAGAAGCTAAGAAAAAAGCCAAAAAGGAAGTTAAAAAAGTCAAAAAAGCAGAGAAAAAAGCTAAAAAAGCAGCTAAGAAAGCCAAAAGAGCAAAAAAGAAAGCAGAAAAAGAAGTTAAGAAAATAGCAGATTTAAACGAAGATATTAAAGATGCAACCAAAAAAGTAGAGAAATACGAAAACAAATTGGTTAAAATGCAGAGTAAATTTGAAAAAGATAACACCAAAGGAAAATTATCACCAAATGATGTTGTGAAAAAAGAATTGAAAATGCAAAAACAAGTAGATAAAATTAATAAAGCCAAAGTTAAGTTACAAAAATTAAAACGCAAATTATAGGTCTTAATTTGATTTGTAAATTTAAAAGGTTCGGTTTTCACCGAACCTTTTTTAAGTTTTATATAGGGCATACCATCTATTTTCTTTAAATATATTTTATCTTTGCAAAGTAAAATCGCCTTATCGCTATGCTTATGCATAGAGGAAAGTCCGGACACCGTAGCGTATTGTAGCGGCTAACAGCCGTCATTTTTAAGTTAGCTTAGAAAGTAGGACAAGTGCAACAGAAAGCAAGTACAGGTAATGCTGTAGTGAAACCAGGTAAACTCTACAAGGTGCAATGTTACGTATATTGGAGTCCCTATTTTTAGGGAAAGAGTACGCGCTCAAATCTCCAAGGGGTGAACAGCTAAAGTTAATTAGTAATAATTAACGTAGATAAATGATAAGGGTCACGCTTTATCGTGATACAAAATCCGGCTTATAGATTTTATTTTTAATGGTAAGAAAGTTTAGGCTTTCTTACTATTTTTTTAAATACTTTTTTAATCAAATTTAGATTTTAGTAATTAAAATTATTAATTTCATAAATTTTAATCAAAATAACAAGAATTTAATAATAATTTTCAATCTAAATCTGTATCATTTTAATAAACGCATCAATTTTTGTAAATTTGCGTAAAACATAAATTATGGCATTTGATATTAAAATGATTAAAGGAGTTTATAGCAACATGAAAAAAAATGTTGATAAAGCTCGTGAAGTAGTAGGGAAACCTTTAACGCTTGCAGAAAAAATATTATACAATCACCTTTGGGACACAAAAGAAATTAAAAACTTTGTACGTGGTAAAGACTATGTTGATTTTGCACCAGATAGGATTGCTTGTCAAGATGCAACTGCTCAAATGGCTTTGTTGCAATTTATGCAAGCTGGTAAAAAGGGAGTTGCCGTACCAACAACGGTACATTGTGATCATTTGATACAAGCTAAAATGGGAGCAGATAAAGATTTGCAAAATGCGATTAACACTTCAAGCGAAGTTTTTAATTTCTTAGCATCGGTATCTAATAAATATGGTATTGGTTTTTGGAAACCAGGAGCAGGAATTATACATCAAGTAGTTTTAGAAAACTATGCTTTTCCTGGCGGAATGATGATTGGTACAGATAGCCATACGGTAAATGCAGGTGGATTAGGAATGGTTGCCATTGGTGTTGGTGGTGCCGATGCTGTTGATGTTATGGCCGGCATGCCTTGGGAACTTAAATTCCCTAAATTAATTGGAGTTAAATTAACAGGGAAACTATCTGGTTGGACCGCTGCCAAAGACGTTATTTTAAAAGTAGCTGGCATTTTAACAGCCAAAGGAGGAACCGATTGTATCGTAGAATATTTTGGAGAAGGAGCAATTTCTCTTTCTGCAACAGGAAAAGGAACAATTTGTAATATGGGAGCCGAGATAGGCGCAACTACTTCCACTTTTGGGTATGATGATTCTATAGAGCGTTATTTAAGAGCAACCAATAGAGATGATGTTGCCGATGCTGCCAATGAAATTAGAGATTATTTAACTGGTGATGCTGCTGTTTATGAAAACCCAGAGAAATATTTTGATCAAGTTATTGAAATTAACTTAGATGAATTAGTGCCACATTTAAATGGTCCTTTTACACCAGATTTAGCAACTCCTGTTGGAAAAGAAATGACTATAAAAGCAGCGAAAAATGATTGGCCATTAAAAGTAGAATGGGGTTTAATAGGTTCTTGTACCAACTCCTCTTATGAAGATTTGTCAAGAGCAGCATCCATAGCAAAACAAGCTGTTAAAAAAGGATTAGTAGCCAAAGCAGAATTCGGGATCAACCCAGGTTCGGAACAAGTAAGATATACTGCAGAAAGAGATGGTTTGTTAGACATATTTGAACGTTTAGATGCTAAAATATTTACCAACGCTTGTGGACCTTGTATTGGGCAATGGGCAAGAGAAGGAGCAGAGGACAAACCAAAAAATACAATAGTACATTCTTTTAATAGAAATTTTTCTAAACGTGCTGATGGCAATCCAAATACGCATGCGTTTGTTGGTTCGCCTTCTATGGTAGCAGCTGTAGCAATATCGGGTAAATTAGATTTCAATCCAATGACCGATACATTAATAAATAAAAATGGGGAAGAGGTAATGCTAGAAGAACCTACAGGTTATGAATTGCCTCCAAAAGGATTTGATGTAAAAGACCCAGGTTTTGTTGCTCCTATGAAAGATGGTTCGGGCATTGAAATTACGGTAAGTGAAGATTCTAAGCGACTACAATTGTTAACACCATTTACACCAATAGTTGGTAATGTGTCTGGTGCTAAATTATTAATAAAAGCAGCAGGGAAATGTACAACCGATCATATTTCTATGGCTGGACCTTGGTTACGCTTTAGAGGACATTTAGATAATATTTCTGAAAATTGCTTAATAGGTGCTGTTAATGCTTTTGGTGGAGCGACTAATAAAGTTAAAAATCAGTTAACAGGTGAATTTGGACCTGTACCAACAACAGCAAGAGCTTATAAAGCTGCTGGAATTTCATCTATTGTTGTTGGAGAGCATAATTATGGAGAAGGTTCTTCTAGAGAACACGCTGCTATGGAGCCAAGACATTTAGGTGTTGTTGCTGTGATAGTAAAATCTTTTGCTCGGATTCACGAAACAAACCTTAAAAAACAAGGTATGTTAGGTTTAACTTTTTCTAATGAAAGTGACTATGATTTGATTAAAGAAGATGACACATTTAATTTTATAGACTTAACGGAATTTTCTGCTGGAAAAAAATTAAACTTAGAAGTAATTCATAAAGATGGATCAAAAGATATTATTAAATTAAACCATACTTATAATGAAGGGCAAATTGCTTGGTTTAACGAAGGTTCTGCATTGAATTTAATTAAAAAAGAAAACGCTGCTAATAAGTAAGTAGTGTTTTAATTATATAAAATTTAACTAAAAATACAACCCTTTGTGGTTGTATTTTTTTAATTTTATACTTTAATAATTACTATGAAAGAAGTTTGGTATTTAGAATGTGTTAATCTATTTAAGATTATTTGTCCTCATCAATATAAGGATTATAAAAAATCACATACACTAGCACATTATAAGAAAAAAGATTACGTCTATTTTGATGAAGATGCATCTACAAGTGTGTATTTAATAAATTCAGGTAAAGTGAAATTAGGCTATTATACCGAAGATGGTAAAGAAATTGTAAAATCTATTTTAAGTAAAGGCGAAGTGTTTGGTGAAAAAGCTTTTTTAGGAGAAGAAAAAAGAAATGAATTTGCACAATCTATAGATAGTAAAACTATTATTTGTCCAATACCAGTAGATACGCTTCAAGATATGATGAAAAATAACACTTCATTCACATTAAGTTTTTATAAATTAATTGGCTTTAGAATAAAAAAATTAGAAAGACAATTAGCTATATTATTATTTAAAGATGTTAGAAAAAGAACAACGGAATTTATAGAAGAACTTAAAAATGAATATGGAAAAAATCTTCTTAATGGTGAAGTTTTAATAAAACATCCTTATTCTCAAAAGGAGATTGCAACACTTATTGGTACTTCAAGACCTTCCTTAAATATTGTTTTAAATAATCTAAAAGACGAAGGCCTTTTAACTTTTACAGGAAAAGAAATACTTTTAAAAAATGAGAATGTGTTAGCTAGCTAACATATCAACTTTGTAATTACTCTTAATTTTGCGGTATTATTAATATAAACACAAAACAATTATGAGTAATTTATTAAAATTAGTAGCAATTACATTTTTATTGACCTTCTTTATTTCATGTAATGATGACGACAATACACCAACCACAAAAGATTTAACTTTAAATTTATCGGGTTTAGATGAATTAGGAGCTGATTTTGTTTACGAAGGTTGGATTATCGTAAACGGAAGTCCAGTTAGTACAGGAACATTTACTAGCGTAACTTTTCCACAAAGATTTACTGTGAATATTGCACAATTAAATGCAGCAACAAAATTTGTATTAAGTATTGAGCCAGTAAATGACACAGATCCTGCACCAGCAAATACAAAAATTTTAGCAGGTGACTTTAGCGGAACATCAGCTATGGTTTCTACCATGTTAGTTGGTGATTTTTCTAACGCAACAGGAAGTTATATTTTAGCAACACCAACTAATGGTACAATGAATGATGAAAATAGTGGTATTTGGTTTTTAGACCCAACAAGTGGTTCGCCAGTGGCTGGTTTAGATTTACCAACATTACCAGCGGGTTGGATTTATGAAGGTTGGGCTGTAATAAATGGCACTCCAGTTACAACAGGAACGTTCACCAATTTAAGCGGGACAGATAATTTTAATGGTTTTAGTGGCGCAATGGCTTTGCCAGCACCAAATGGAGCAGATGGTTTTTTTCCAGGAGAAGATTTTTTAAT
>CAZOQL010000035.1:0-20398 GCA_964582005.1 uncultured Flavobacteriaceae bacterium
GGTAACATTTTGGCACGTATTTTGTCTTATAAGTAACAAGACTAAACAAATTTATTATGAAAGATTTTAAAAAATTATACGAAAACGCGAAAAATAGAGCAAACCAATTGATGCTAAAAGGGCAAATAACTGCTTATGTAAATGCGTTAAAAGAAATGAACCAATATAAAAGAATGTTATTGGCTGTTACAGCTAATTAATTCTACATAATTTAAGGGAGAATGTTTTTCAAAGAATATTCTAGAAATGCACGAATTTATTTTCGTGCATTTTTTGTTTTAGTGATTTCTATGCACCAATACTTTTTAAAACGGATATATTATTTCCAAATATTGCCACTTTAATTTTACATTAAATAATTTTAGAAAAACTTATATTCAACTGAAAATTTAAAAAATCTTCCAAAAACGACATTGTTTTCTGAGGTGAAAAAGATAGGGGTTATTGCTTGTCGAATAAACTCTTGGTCATCTAATACATTTTCAACCGACAAAATCCAATTTAGCCTTTTTAATTTACCATTTACAGATAAACTAATATTGGTAAAGTTCCCCTTTTGATTACCGAAAAATGTTACATTTCTTGCATTTAAATCAAAAAACAAATTATTTTTAATTACTTCATAATTACTATTAAATGTCAAAGAAAACATCTCTTGCTTACTCTTAAAATTGCTTAACGTATTTGAAAAATTAAAGTATGAATATTTAGGATAAAAATAATAGTTATAGCGACTATTCTTTTTATTATTTTTTATTTTGAGACCCAAAAAATACCGATCTGTACTAGTGTAAAAAGTGGTGTTAGATTGTATATTTTGACTTTTATTAGTTAGAAATTCAGGCTCTAAGGTTATAGAGATGCCTTTTTCAAAGCGTTTTGTTATCTCCGTAGAAATAGCAATGTATTTGCTTTCTAATTGATTATTTTGAATATAAATAAATGGAGATGTTGCATTACTTGAGTACAAATCTAAGGCATTAGATTTTCCAATTAATGTTGCTAAAACTATATTTATTTTTGATTCTTTAAAATCTTTAAAAACAGAAAATTCAAAAACTTCTTCTTTTTGAGGAGTAATAGATGTTGCTGGTTTTTTTATTGTTTGAAAGTTTATTAGTGAATTACCTAATATTAATTTGTTTAATGGAAAAGACGATAGTCTATTGTTATACTTTAAAGATGAATTAAACCCGAAAATTGAATACTTTATTACTAAAGCATAATTCAATTTTTGTTTATTTTTCAAACTATTATCCATAGTTTGATAATTTAAAATTGAGTATTCAAACGAATTAGAAATAGAAATGTTACCAATGCTTAATCTGTGATTTAAAAATGGTTTGTAATTACTTATTTTATAGGTGTTATTTGGTACAGTGAAATTTTGTAAAATAGTATTTGTGAGTAAATTTTTAGAATTTAATTCATAATTTAATTTTCTATTATGATAGATACTCCCAACATTAATGACACCTACTTTACTCTCTATTTGAAACATAATACTCGAAATGAAATTACGTTTTTTTGTTCTTTCATTTTGTGCTAAATTAAAAATAGTATTACCATTAGCATCCATCAATTCAAATGAGTAAAAAGGATTGTTATGGTCAAAAATAGTATTAGAAGTTCCGTTAACAATAGCGTAGGAAGATTTTACTTCTAAACCCATTTTGTCATTGATTTTAGTTTCAAATTTAAAATTATTATAATTTTTCAAATTTATTTTATCTGAATTTAATTGATAAAATTCATTTAAAATCAAATTTTCTTGCCAAAAATTGGAATTATCATAAACCAAGTTTGTATTCAAAACTATTTTTGTTTTTTTAGTATCGTATTTTAGTTCTAATTTATTTTTAGATGCGATCTCTTTTAGATTATTACTTTCTGTAAAATTATTTGTAGGGTTTTTAGTTATTGTTTGTTGATATAATCTTGATTTTTCGATCTTATCTATTGAATTGTAAGAACCAAAAAACAAATTAAATTTTTCATTAAACTCGTATTTTGATGTAAAACATACTATACGTTTTTCATTTTTATTATAATTATTAAAGCCATACAGTTCTTCTTGATAGTTTTCTTTTTCTGTTAGGGATTTAAAATCAGCAGGAAGCTCAAATAATTTTTGAGCCGCTTCTTCACCAATATGTTTAATGTTTTTTAAAGAAATAGTTTGTTTGCCAAAATCATCAATTTCTGAAAATAAATGAATTTTAGTTTTATCCCTTAAAGAAAATAAATTTAAGTAGCCTCCAAAATTAAGTCTACTTTGATAACCAGTTGTTTGCCTAATTTTTCCAAAAATAGATTGTTTAAAATCATCTTTTAGTTTTATATCGAGTATCACATATTTTTCGGTATCTAAAAGGCTTTCTCTTAGTTTAGAATTTTTTTCATCAAAACGTACTTCAATACTTTTTACTTTGCTTGGGTCAAGCGATTTTGTAAAGACACTTGCTCCAACATCAAAAATTTCTTTTCCATCTACAATTACTTTTCGTATTTGATGCCCTTGAACCTCTATTTCGCCATTTGCTAGAACTTTAAAACCATCTATTTTACCAATAACATCTTCTAATGTTTGGTCATTCTTTTTTGTCCAATGTTTAATATTGTAAATTATGGTGTCCTTTTTGACTATAATTGGAAGCGATGCTTTTATTACAACCTCTTCAAGTACTTGTGCTTTATTTACCAAAGCAATAGATAATAAAACATTCTTAGTACTTTCTTGGTTTACAATAATACTTTGTTCTTTAGTTTGATAAGATAAATGTCTAAACTTAATGGAATAGATGTTTTTCTTTAAAGATGCTTCTAATTCAAAATTCCCTTTATTATCTGTTGTTGTGTAAGCAATTATTTTATTTGTGCCATATTTATACAATACTACAGAAACGGTAGCTATTGGTGTTTTACCTTCAATAGCTACTACATTTCCCGTTATAATAATTTGTGCATTTATAGAAAAAACAGACAATACGAATATTAAAAACGTATTTAGTAAACATTTTTTATTTAATTCCATACTTGCCACCAAGATTTATTATTTTCTTTACTAGTACTTTTTTGTTTTTTCAACCATTTTTTATTTATTTCTTCGGGATGTATAGATTGCTCTTTCGTTACTTTGATGCCTTTATCTATTTTTGGTATGGTAACAGCAGTATCAAAATCTATTTTTGTCATTTTATACGTTGCTCCATACTTTTCAAAACTCAATTCGAGTATTAATCCAGGTAAACCATTATATCTAAAAGGACCAATGCTAACTGGTATTTCTGTAGTAAACCAAGCAGTAGCTATACCAAAATTCTCACTTCTATCTACAGGATAATTATAGGATTGAACTGTTGCCTTTTGCACGGTGTAGCCATTTATCACTTTGGTTTCTTCTGATAGTTTCCAATTTAGAGTATGTTTCCAACTTGCCACAAGTAATGTGCCGTCTTTTAATTTATTTTGTTCTAAAATAAGGTTGTTTTTAACATTATATAAGCTTGTGTATTTTTCAAAAGAGAGTTCTACTTCGTAAAAGCTCACTTCTTTTTTCTCCTTTTTTTGATAAAAGTTAAATACAGATAAACTGTCTTTGAAAGAAAGGGTTTGTGTGTCATTAATTCCAAAGCCTTTGTGATATCTACTATATGTTGCAGTAAACTGTGTTTGAGCAAAAAGCGATGTGCTGAATGATATAATTACTATCAGAAATAAACATTTTTTTATTTTCATTTTTTGTTTTTTAAGAATTGTTAAAGAAAAGCATTAAAATTATTCTTAAGAATAATTTTAATGCTTCAAAATTACTTGCTTATTGATTTGCTATCAATGTTTTTGCTAACTTATCACAGTCGCAAAACCAACAAGTTGCAGATCTAGTTCCTATTGTAACACTACAATATAGTGCATCTTCTTCAGCTGTCAATACGGTTTCAACTGATTTTGAATTTTCAACAACATTAGTTGCTTTTGGTGTTGTAAAAGCCAATGCAACAGCACTTACTAATACGACTAACGAAATACTTAATAATTTTTTCATTTTTAATAGTTTTAAATGATTATTGTATTTAACAGTTAAGGAGGCTAAATACGATGTCAATACGACCTTTCTATCACAACTTTGTAATAAAAAATCTCCCGTTATGCATCAATCATTTTAGAATACCGCTTTTTTATGTTTACAAATCAATATTAAGTTATTGATTTTAGCCGTTTTAATTGGTGCTAACATAGGTATGTGCTCTTAAACACACATCTTCATTAAAACCAAAGCCAACAAAACAAAAATAATCGTTAAAAAATGTATATTTGCCGTGTTAAACTTTGGTTTGGCAGGGCATCTCTATTTGCTTCTAAACGGAATATGAGGTGTCCTTTTTATTTTATACTCTTTTTGTTACATTTTATATGTCAAAGCTACAACAAAAAAGTGTGTCAAAAAATACCTACAAGTAGGTATTTTTTTTTGCCGTTTTTTTTTTATGATTTAAGTGTTTGTAATTAAGGTAATTGCAAGTAAAAATGGGTAAAAAACGAATGTTCACAAAAAAAGCACTTTTTTTCAAAAAAACGCAGATTTTGGGTTGAAGCTACAAATTTGGTTATTTTTTTAAAGAGTAAGCTCTTGCATGTTTTTTCTAAAAGGGAATCCACTTTTTATTGTATTTTTGCGTATCAAAATTAAGATGGTGTCCATTAACATATCCAATAAAACCTTACAAGATTTAGAATTTCCAATAGTATTGGATCGTATTGCGTTGTTTTGTAATTCGGCTATTGGTAAAGAAACAGTTTTGAAAATTACACCAATAGTAGATAAAGTAACTCTGCAAGAGCAATTATACCAAGTTAATGAATATTTAAGCTCTTTTACCAGTGAAAACCATGTGCCCAATCATGAATTTGAAACAATAAGCAAGGAGATTCATTTACTTGGCGTGGAAGGAAGTTTTTTAGAAAGCGATTCGTTTATTAAACTAGCAACCATGTCAGCCACTACAAATGAGTTGTTATTGTTTTTTAAAAAATTCAAAGATTATTTTTCCAATTTACACCAAACTTCGCAAAAAATTACATTTACCAAAGAAATCATTCTTTCTATTACGAATAAAATCACACCATTTGGCGAAGTAAAAGACAACGCATCGGCAGTTTTACAACAAATAAGAACTGCGTTAAAGCTTATAAAAGGTAAATTAAGCAGTAGTTTTAATAAATCACTAAGTTATTACGCAAGTACTGGTTATTTAGATGATATTAGAGAGTCTGTCATTGAAAATCAACGCGTTTTAGCGGTAAGTGCGATGCATCGTAAAAAAGTAAAAGGTGCTATTTTAGGAACATCTAAAACAGGATCTATTGTTTTTATTGCCCCAGAATCTACGGTTCAATTCACCAGAGAATTACGTAATTTAGAATTTGAAGAAAAAGACGAAATTGTCAAAATATTAAAAATATTAACGGATGTTATTCGTCCGTTTAAAAATTTATTACAAGCATACCAAGACTATTTAATTGGCTTAGATGTACTAGGCGCAAAAGCAAAATATGCGAAACAAATTAATGCTTGTTTGCCAAAAATAATCACACATAAAAAAGTTTTTTTACGAGATGCGTATCATCCAATTTTATGGGAAAATAACATAGAAAAAGGTATTAAAACAATACCACAAACCTTAGAATTAAACCCCAAACAACAAATTATTGTTATTTCGGGTCCAAATGCAGGCGGAAAAAGTATCACCTTAAAAACCATTGGCTTATTACAAGTAATGTTGCAAAGCGGTGTTTTAATACCGGTTCATGAAAAAAGTGAAACTCATATTTTTGAAGCTATTTTAACGGATATTGGCGATAACCAATCCATAGAAAATCAGTTAAGCACCTATAGTTACCGACTAAAAAATATGTGTAATTTTTTACGAAAATGTAACAAAAACACTTTGTTTTTAATTGATGAGTTTGGTACAGGTTCCGATCCTGAGCTTGGTGGTGCTTTAGCCGAAATATTTTTAGAAGAGTTCTACGAAAAAAATGCTTACGGAATAATAACGACCCATTACGCCAATTTAAAAGTTTTGGCAAACGAATTAGATAATGTTGCCAATGCAAATATGCAATTTGATACGCGTACTTTAGAGCCGTTATTTAATTTACAAATTGGACAAGCAGGTAGTTCGTTTACTTTTGAAGTCGCTCAAAAAAACGGCATTCCTTTTCGATTAATAAATCGCGCTAAAAAGAAAGTAGAACGTGAAAAAATACGTTTAGATAGAACTATTTCTAAACTACAAGGCGAACGTAATAAATTACAAAAAACACATCAAAATCTTGAAAAAGAACAAGATAAAGCCAAATCTGTTACCGAAAAATTAACCGAAAAACAACAAAAATTACAAGCTAAAATTAATGGATTGCAAGAGTTGTATGATAACAACCAGAGAATGTTGCAAATAGGTAGAAAGGTTCATGAATTTAGTAATAGGTATTTTCAAAATAACGATAAAAAGCAATTGTTAGAGAACTTTCAAAAATGGATTACCATTGAAAAAGTGAATTACACTAAAAAATTAGAAGGAAGTGCAAGCACAAAAACAATTAAAAAAATTGCTAAAAAAGAGCCTAAAAAAATACAATTAGACCAACTAAAAACAGAACAAGAGTTTTTAAAATTTAAAGCTAAAAATGTAGAAAAACCATCTAAACGTGATTTGCGAATTTTAAAGAAAAAGAAAGCAATTGAAGATAAAAAACAGCAAGAAAAGTTAGCCAAAATTGAAAAAGATATTTTAATTGAAGTTGGTAAAGTTCGCCGAACCAAGCAAGAAAACGCAAGAGAGATTGCCAAACAAAAAGCCAACTATATTTTTAAAGTAGGCGACAAAGTTCGTTTAGAGGATAGTAGATCAATTGGCGAGATTGGAAAAATTGAAAAGAAATGGATTTTTGTTAATTTTGGTCTGTTTATTTCTAAAACTACAATCGAGAAATTGACATTGGTTTAGGGTTTTTATCCTGTTGATAGAGAAGATAAAGAGATGTCCATTTTACGTTGACTGGTATTTCATCCTAAAATAGTATTACCTGAGTTAATATAATGTAGCAAATTAGATAAAACAAGCTATAAAAGAGATAATACAATTTATTACAAGGCAAGTATTCTAAGCAAATAAAATATATAAGAAAAGATTCTTAAAATAAAAATCTTCGAGAGTGTATAACTCTCGAAGATTTTAAATTATCTTTATAGTAATCCGTAACGATTATTTTAGGACTAAATATAAACCTAAATTACAAGCCTAAATTCGTTTTTACCGCTTGTAATAAATCTTCGCCTTCAAAAACGATCAAACCTTTTCCTCGAGCTGAATCCATTACATATTTAACCCCTTTATCTTTAGCAACATCTTCAATCGCTTTTTGTGCTTTCATAATTATTGGGCTAAGTAATTCTCTTTCTTTATTTTGCATTTCTTCTCTTGCCGTATTTAAATACAATTGTAATTTTTGTTGAATAGCACCAATTTCTTGTTGTAAATTTAACACTTCTTTTTCACGAGTTTCATTCATTACTTTTGTAGTAGTAGTAGATTCTTCCCCGTATCTTTTTACTTTTGCTTTAAAGCCGTCAATTTTAACTTGTAGCGCACTTTCTTGTGCTTTATACTCCGTATCATAACTTTGCCCTAATACTTTTAATGCATCTTGCATTGCTTTTGTTTCTGGCATTATAGAAACTAACTCCTCACTATTTATATGAGCAACTTGTGCATTTGCCGTAAAGCTTGCTGTTAATAAAGTAATTGCTACTAATAAAATTTTAATTGTTTTCATCTTGATTATTTTTATTTAATTGTTTTATTTATCTTTTTACTATCTTCTAATTTTTTTTTACGTGCTTCAATTTCGGCTATTTTGTCAGCTCTTTTTTCTGCTGCTACTTTTCTAAGAGAATCTCTTTTCACCTTTTTAGCATTCGCTCTATCTACTAATTTTTGTCTTTTTTCTGCTTTAATTTCGGCTTTTGTTTTTACTTTAGGAACCTCAACAGCTACAGCTTCTTTTACATCTTTAGCCTTACCATCAATTTTATTTTCACTATTTGTTTTACCTTCCTTTTTTAAAGTAATCCCTTTTACTTTGTTAGTTCTTGCTAAACGTTTTGCTTCAATTTCGGCTTTTCTTTTTTCTCTCTTCTCTTTATTAACCTTTTTAATAGCTTCTCTTTTTGCCGCTTTGGCTTCGTTTTGGATACGTATTCTTTCTCTCATTTGCTCTTGCTTCGTTAACCTCTCGTTCTTTTTAACTTTTAGAGCTTCTTTTTTCTTTTCTCTGGCTAATTCTTTTTCCGTTTTCTTTTTAGCAGTTGCTTTAACTTTTCTCCCTTTTACTATTTTTTTTAAAACTAGTTCGCTTATATCAAATTTTGGATTGCTATATAACATTACCATATCATCACTTGATTTATCAAAAATAACATCGTATTTTTTTGTTTTTACTATTTCTTGAATCGCATTAAATATTTGATCTTGTATTGGTTTTACCAATTGTTTTCTTAACATAAACAAATCTCCTGAAGTGCCATAGTACGCTTCTTGTAATCGTTTAAGTTCTATTTGCTGTATTTCTATATCTTCTTCTCTTTCGGCAATTAAATCAGCTGTAAGTAATGCCTTTTCATTACTTAAAGTCAATTTCATCGCTTCAATTTCACTTTTCAATTTATCTAGTTTACCATTCCAAGTTTTTATTCTTGTATCTAAATTAGCTTGTGCTGTTTTATATTCTGGTACATTTTCTAAAATATACGCTCTATCAATATAACCAAATTTTTGGGCTTTTTGCGCAAAGGTTATTTGTGTTAATAATACAACTATTAAAATGAAAGTTTTCTTTATCATAATTACAATAGGTTAGTTAGAAATAATCGTGCCAAACTTTATAGTTAACTGCAAATATACATAATATATTGTGCATTATACCTTTAAAATTGTTGTCCAATTGTAAAATGTGTTTGCCAGCCTGACTTTACACCTGGCACACCAGGAACATCATCAAACCCATGACCAAAATCAATACCTAATAAACCAAATTGTGGCATAAATAAACGCAAGCCTAAACCCGCGGATCTCTTTAAGTTAAAAGGGTCTAATTTATTTAAACCATCGTAAGAATTACCACCTTCTAAGAAACCTAAAACATAAATAGATGCATTTGGCTTTAAGGTTATTGGATATCGTAATTCAAAAGTGAATTTATCATAAACAGTTCCTCCGTCTCTTGACGACAAACTTGAATTAGGGTAACCTCGTAAACCTACGGTTTGTCTTCCATCGTAATTTTGACCACCTAAACCATCGCCACCAACATAAAATCGTTCGAATGGAGAAATACCTAATTCTTTATTATAATCGCCTAACACGCCAAATTCGGCACTAGTTACTAATACTAATTTTTTATATAAGGAATTATACCATTTTCCAGAAAAACTTACTTTATAAAATTCTAACCATTTGTACTTTTCTTCATTAGAGATAGTGCTATAATCTTTATTTTGAAATAAAGAATATGGCGGTGTAAGTTTTGCACCAATATTAAATTGCGAACCTCTTGTTGGATAAATAGGACTTGGTCCTTGTGAATTTCTACTAAAATTAACGCCAAAAGATAAATTATTAGAAACACCGTTAGCAAAATTAAATGTTGGAAAAAAGTAATTTTTTAAGGTATAGCTTTGAAAGTTTATAGAGGTAGATAGGCTAAAAAAATCATCTGGCCACTTTAAACGTTGATTGATACCTATAGAAGCTCCTAAAATATCAATTTTTTCACTTTTATTTACATCTCGTGTTCTGTGATCATATCTATATTGTTTTGAATTGTATATAGAAAATGATAATGCCTTAGGTCTTTTACCACCTAACCAAGGTTCTGTAAAAGATAAACTATAGGTACTTGAAAATTTACTAGCTTGTAATCGTAATGATAAGCCTTGTCCGTCACCCATTGGTATTGGCGTATATGCTTTTTTATTGAGTATATTACGAATAGAGAAATTAGAAAAAGACAAGCCTAACGTACCAATAAAAGCGCCACCACCATAACCACCTTGTAATTCTATTTGACTGGATCCTTTTTCGGCAACATTATACGTAATATCTACCGTTTTATCTGCATAGTTTTGTTGTACATCTGGCACAATTGCTTCAGGATCAAAAAATCCTAATTGACTTACTTCACGTATAGATCTAATAATTGCTTCTCTACTAAAAAGATCACCTGGCTTAGTATGTAATTCTCTATAAATTACATGGTCATTGGTTTTATCGTTACCTTTAACTGTAATATTTTTAACAGTAGCTTGCTCATCTTCGTGAATCCTTATTTCAATATCAATAGCGTTATCTTTTACAGCTGTTTCAACAGGTGTAACGTTAGAAAACATATAACCGCTGTTCAAATATGTATTTGCTATATCTTGAGAGTCTGGAGAGCCATCACCATTTACTCGTTCGGTAAGTAATTTCCCATTGTAGATATCACCATCTTGAATTTTTAAAACCCTACGTAATTGTTCATCGGTAAAAACAGTGTTGCCTAAAAATTTAATTGTACCAAAGTTATATTGTTTTCCTTCAGAAATTTTTATATCTAAATTTATCGTATTACCATCATTCCAAGAAATAGAATCGCTTATAATTTGCGCATCTCTAAAACCTTTTTCTTGGTATTTTGTTATTAATTTATCTAAACCTTCTAAATATTGTTCTTCAACATACTTTGATCTTTTCCAAAATCGCCAAAACTTCTTTTCTTTGGTTTTCTTTAGTGCTAAAGCTAGCTTTCTATCCGAAAAAGCTTCATTACCAGAAAAACGTAAATTTTTAATTTTGACTCTTTTTCCACGATCAACAGTTATTAAAACATCTGCCTCATTATTGGATGCAGTATCTAGTTTGGATTGAATACTTACTTTGGTTTTTAAATATCCTTTTTCTCTGTATTTTTTTATGATATGATTTTTGGTAGTCGTAATTAAGTTTTCGGTAAGCATTTTACCTTTTTTAAACTCGGTTTCCTTTTGAATGTCTTCAATTTTAGATTTTTTAAGACCTTTAAAAACTACGTTTCCTATTTTAGATAATTCTTGCACTACAAATTCTAAATAAATAGCATCTTTATCTATTTTAACTGCATAAACATCTACATTACTAAATAGTTTCGATTTCCATAATTTTTTAATAGAACTAGACAATTTATCACCAGGTACTTTTAGGTTTTCGCCTATTACCAAACCTGCGTAATTTTTAATAGACTGCTCACTAAAACGATCGTTTCCTTTTATAGAAATACCACCTATAACATATTTTTTTGCTTTTTGCAAATTAATAATAGTGTCTTGAGTTTGTGTGTTTTTGATTTCTTGCGATTGTACTTTATATCCAAATAAGATAATTACGGTAAGTACTAAGGTATTTATTCTACTCATTATTCTTTAATTGATCACTGGTTTTACCAAATCTTCGTTCTCTTTGTTGATAGTCATTTATGGCTTTGTAGAGATCTTCTTTTTTAAAATCTGGCCAATATGTTGGTGTAAAATAAAGTTCCGCATAAGCAATTTGCCATAGAAGAAAATTACTTATTCTTTTTTCACCACTTGTCCTTATTACTAAATCAACATTCGGCAAATTACGAGTATATAAATGGTTATTAATAATATTTTCATCAATTTCTTCGATAGAAAGTTCATTATTAACAATTTTTTTAGAAATATTTTTAAAAGCATTAACAATTTCTTCTTTAGAGCTATAACTTAAAGCTAAATTCAAAATAAGGTGCTTGTTATTTTTTGTTTTATCGATAACTTCTTGTAATTCTTTTTGTGCTTTTTTAGGAAGGGTTGTTAAGTTACCAATAGCTCTTAATGAAATATTGTTTTTTAACAATAATTTTAATTCCTTTTTAAGGGAAGAAACCAATAAACTCATCAGCATTTCTACTTCTAATTTTGGTCTATTCCAATTCTCGGTAGAAAACGCATATAGAGTTAATACTTCAATGCCTAATTCGGCAGAAGCCTCAATAGTTTCTCTAACGGAATTTACGCCATTTTTATGACCAAAAATACGTAATTTACCTTTTTCTTTAGCCCAACGACCATTACCATCCATAATAATGGCAATATGCTTTGGTAAACTTGATTTTTTTATATTATCTTTTAATGACATGGTTTAAAAAGTACCGCTATAACAACCTTTACGTCCAAAACCGAATACAATGTTAATACCTGATGTAACGTACCAATCATTATCGTTTGGGTTGCCAAAATTTAAAGAAGGAATTGTTGTATTGTTATAATCTAAATTATCGTCTAAAAAGGAATAGCGAACTTTTAACTCCATTCCTATCCCAATATTACCTCTTAATTTGGTTTTATAACCAATACCAAAAGGAACTGTAAATCTGGTTTTTGTCTCCATTTCAAATTCTCCTGGCGTAACTTCTTTAGCAACTGCATTATAATTATATACTGCTGCTTCTAAAATTAAATATGGCGTAGAATGCCAACCATCTTTTACTAAAGAATAATCATAATAATTAAACTCTATTCCTACTGCTAATTCTTTAATTGCATTTTTAAAGCTATAACCACGTGTGTTTCTTACGGTGTTTTCAGCATTTTTATCATCGTCTTTTATTTTTATATAAGATGCCGATGCTCTTACTGCTACTCTTGGATTCATATTCCATTTATAAATCAAGCCATAAGACAAATCGTTTGGCATTATATAGGTCTCATCACCAACATCACCAATATAATTACTACCTCCAATATGAATACCTAATTCATTAATTTGAGCCTGGCTAAAAAGGGCTGTTAAAAGGGCTATTAATAGTAAAAAATATTTTTTCATTTCAAAAAAATTGAGTGCAAATATATTAATTTTATATTGCTTTAGGTTATTTATTTAATTTAAACGTTTTATACAGGCTTTATTGTATTTTACTAATAAAATACACCCCTATTTTGTAGTACAACGCTTGATTTGAGCTACTTAACCAAGTAATTAAAAAATATTAAATTTTAGAATTTACGCTCTACAATAAAAAACTAACCCATAAAGCTTACTTATTATTACGAACATCTTCGCCCCAAAGTAATTTTTCTCGTAAAGTTTTTAAGAAGGATTGGTTGTGTAACTCAACGGTTTTAATAGTGAAGTTTGCTTTTTTAATAATCACTTCGGTATTGTTTGGTATGATTAATATACGAGAATCTAGAGATAATAAAGCGAATTTTTCTCTGCCAATTACTTTTAATTTAATTTCAGTATCATCTGGTATAACTAATGGTCTTGCGTTTAAATTATGTGGTGCAATTGGTGTTAACACAATATTTTTTGCATTTGGTGTAATAACTGGTCCGCCACAACTTAAAGAATAACCTGTAGACCCTGTTGGTGTAGCTACAATTAAACCATCTGCCCAATACGAAGTTAAGTACGCATCGTTTAAATGAGTTTCAATAGTTATCATGGCAGTAGAATCTTTTCTCACTACAGTAACTTCATTTAAGGCAATATCAAAATCTTTGAACCCTTCTATTTCTTGGTTAGTAGCAACTATTAATAATGCTCTTTCTTTTAGTTTAAATTCTTTGTTGTGAAGTGCTAAAACGGCCTCTTTTATTTCATTCTTTTTAACATTTGCTAAAAAACCCAATCGCCCAATATTGATACCTAAAATTGGTATGTTAGAACCTCTTACATATGTAATTGCTCTTAAAAAAGCGCCATCGCCACCAATAGAAAAAAACATGGTGTAATCTGAATTTAAGTCTTTGTAAGAGCTAAATGTTGCATACGATTTTAACGTTTTAAAATCTTGCGAAAGTGATTCGTAATAAGTGCTTTCAATAACAACATTGGCATTTATTTCATCTAATACTTGAAATAATTTTTTCAAATATTTAGCTGCTTTTTTTTTATAATATTGTCCGTAAATTGCAACTTTCATGTTCTTATATATTCAAATATTTTTGTAAATAACTAGCTCTTTCTTTTAAATCATTTAAATACACATCTTCTTTAATGCCTTTAATGATTTTATAATCGTACCTTCTAAAGGAATGTAAAACGTCATTTACAGTCTCACTTTGTAATTTAAGGGTAATTTCTACGCTATTATTAGCCAATTTAGAAACAAACACGCCTAGTAATTTTGCATCGGCACTTTCTACAATTTGCGCAACTTCACTTATCGAAAAATCCGTTTTATTTTTAGAAAGCACTAAAGTCACTCCATCTTCTTGTAAAAATGGCGTATTGCTAAAAAAGCGCAACACATCTTGCAATTCATAATAGCCAATATATTTTTTATCGGCATCTAAAACTGGTACTATATTCGCTTCATTTATGGTGAAATTTTTAATCAGTTCAAACCAATTCATTTCTTCCCAAGTAAAAAAAGAGTGCAACATAAATTGTACACTTCTTATGGTTACGGATGTGTTCGATACACCTAACAAATCACTTTCGGCTAGTAAACCATATAAATTAGCATCTTCAACAATAGGTATATGCGAAAAAATGGTTTTTTTAAACCTTTTCTTAGCATCTGCAATAGTATTATCTAGCTGCAATGGCTTGATGTCATTTAAAATATAACTCGCTGTTAACATAATAGGTAAAATTCTATGCAAAATAAGTAAAATTAAATAACAAAATACTAATTTTGCGGTTAAATATAATTCTTGTAAAAGAACTAGGCACAAAAACAAGACCAAATGACTAAATTAAGTGTAAATATTAATAAAATTGCAACCTTACGAAATGCTCGTGGCGGAAACACACCAAATTTAGTGCAAGTAGCAAAGGATATTCAAGAGTTTGGTGCGCAAGGCATTACTATTCATCCTAGACCAGACCAACGTCATATAAGGTACCAAGATGTAGCGGATTTAAAACCTATCGTTACTACGGAATATAATATTGAAGGCAACCCAATACCACAATTTATAGATTTGGTACTAGCCAACAAACCAACCCAAGTTACTTTAGTGCCAGATGCGGTGAATGCCATAACGTCAAACGCTGGTTGGGATACTATTAAAAACGCCACTTTTCTTACCGAAGTTGTAAGCGAATTTAAACGCAATAATATTAGAACTTCCATTTTTATGGATACGAATCAAACTTTTATTGAAGCTGCTGCAAAAATTGGCGCCGATCGTATTGAACTCTACACCGAAGATTTTGCAACACAATATGCAAAAGGGAATGAAACGGCGATAAAACCATATATAGAATCGGCTACTTTTGCTTCAAAACTAGGGTTAGGAATAAATGCTGGACACGATTTAAGCCTAGATAATATTGCTTATTTTGCGAAAAATATGCCCAATTTATTAGAAGTCTCTATTGGACACGCCTTAATATCGGAATCCTTATATTTGGGATTGCAAAATGTAATTAATATGTATTTGTATAAATTAAAAGGATAATTATATGGTACAAGAAATAGTTACCTACGCACTTTTAGGTTTAGCGGTGATTTTTTTATTACGAAAATATTTTTTTACCCCTAAAAAGAAAAAAAATTGTAAAACGGATTGTGGTTGTTAGGTTTATAGTAAATCAACCATAAAAAGACTATACGTTTTTTTCGCCTTAATTAAACAAAAAATAATTCATTTTATATAAGGCAAATTTTATAATTAAATTGGTGTTATTCTTTATTTTTAGAATCTAGTAATATGGTAATTGGTCCATCATTAATCAAACTAACTTGCATCATTGCACCAAAAACACCAGTGCCAATTTTCTTGCCTAAATTCTGCTCTAACTCTTTTATAAATTGTTTATATAAAGCTTTGGCTATTTCGGGTTTGGCAGCTTTTATATAACTGGGTCTATTTCCTTTTTTGGTACTTGCCATTAAAGTAAATTGACTTACTAAAATTACTTCGCCATCTATATCTTTTAAAGATAAGTTCATAACGCCACTAGCATCTTCAAAAATTCGTAAATTGGTGATTTTATTAGCTAACCATACAATATCTTCTTGGGTATCTTGCAAACCAATACCTAACAATAAAACAAAACCGTTGGCTATGTTAGCAAGCCTTTTTTCAGCAACCATAACGGAAGCTTTACGCACTCTTTGAATAACTACTTTCATACACTCTCTTTTACATAAAATTACTTTTGTTTAATCTACAATTTTAGCCACAACAACTCTAATTAAATCATATTCAAAACCTCTACCATACAAAAAACGAGTTAATTTTACTTTTTTCTCATAGCTTGTTTTGGCTTTTATCAAAGGTGTTTTTTTTAACGCTATTACTTCTAGCGTTTTTTCATAGGCTAAATTATCTATTTCTTGAAGCCCTAATTTAATGCAATAATTGCTAATTTTTTTTGCTTTTAAATGCTGTGTTATTTTAATTTTACCCCATTTTTTAATCGTAAATTTTCCACGTGCATAGGCCTTTGCAAAACGCGCTTCGTTTAAAAAATCATGTTGCAATAAATGCACTATTATCTCTTCTTTGGCTATTGGTATAAGGTTTATGCTATCTGCTTTTTTAATAACTTCTTGATGACACCTTTCTTGATACACACAATAACGTTCTAAAAAAACAGTTGCTTCTTTAACCGTATATGTTTTGGTGCTTTTCTGCATAAATTTATTTTCTAACAACGACAAAAATAATTTTTTAAAGTCAATTTCTACGATAATTTAGATTTTTTCTTTGCTAGAAAAGATCTATTTTTAGTATATTTGTAGTTAATTGCTTTAAGTTTTTTTACAAAAACACCCCTTAATAACAATAAAAAACACTTATCTTATGAGAAAAATTATACTTATTTTAGTAGCGATGCTAAGTTTTAGCTTTGCTTTTTGTCAAACTAATTATTATTGGCGTAATTCTGCAACAACCTCAAATTGGAACAATTCTAATAACTGGTGGAATGGAACAACAACAGCATTACCATCAGGTAATGAGGTGATAATATTTGATAACGATAATATACCTATAACAATTAACGATTTAACAAATACAAATAGATTTATAATCAAATTTAATCCTGGCGTTACTGTTCAAAGAATAATAAAACACACTCTTTTGCCTGCCACTCATACTTTTTATGATTACAGTGGTGCTTGGCCAGAAATACTAAATAACACAAGCCCCGCGCATATTCTTAATTTCCCTATTAAAAATGGTCATAGTGATATGAATATAAAAGCGTCAGAAGGGAATCTATATTTTCAAAGTACAATTGATACAAATGGAAGATATTTACATTTGTATGGGCATGCTGGGCCTTGGCCTGTTGTATCTCCTTCCAATCTAAAAACAATAGTTCTTAAAGGGAATGTATTCGGTAATGGAAAACTATTTCTAAAGCAAAACATAAGTGTACTAATACTCGCTGATGCTACAGTTGCTCATACTAACATAGATGAAGCCGAATTATCTATAGGAGATAATGGAACTACAGGTTTTGTATTTAGTGATATTTCAATGAATGACGATGCAGAATTGATATTTAATCGCTCTGATAATATTACCTATACTAATATAATTTCAGGAACAGGTAACCTAACAAAACAAGGTAGTGGTGCTTTACGTTTAACAGGTAATAATACCTACTCAGGCACAACAACTGTGTTTGATGGTGCTCTCGTAATTAATGGAAGTATAGATTGTGGACAATTGATTGTAAAGAATGGTGCAACCTTAATTATCAATAGTACAACCTCTAAAATACACGATTTAGTAGTAGAAACTGGAGGAACTGTATTTATAAACACAAACGCTACACTAACCATACAAGAAGGTATTGTTAATAATGGAACTATCGATATTAAAGACCAAGGCTCTATTGTTCAAGTTACAAATAGCTCTACAAACAATACAGGTAGTGGTACTTATAACACAGCAGTCAAAATAAGCACCATATCTTCTGACCCAAGATATACTTATTACGCATCGCCTGCACAAGGAGAAACATTAAATGTTTTTAATGCTTGGGCAGAAATGGGCTCTTTGTATAGCTTTGACGGAGCAACTCAAGATTGGAGTTTAAAAACTAGCACTACTACGATGAATGCTGGTGAAGGCTTTATCGTTAGAACACCAACTGCTACTGGTGGCTACCCTTACAATGGTTCTACTGCAGCAAAAGGCTTAACCACTTTTACAGGCGCATTTAATAATGGTATTGTAACACAAGCCCTCTACCACGATATTGTAGGTGCTCCTGACCCAATGGACGATAGTAGTGCTTTGGTAGGTAATCCGTATCCGTCTGCAGTAAAATCAGATGATTTAATTGTTAATAACCCTAGAGTTGCTAGTTTACACTTCTGGAGACATGCGGCCGCAGCAGATGGTAGCGGTAATTTTAACGAATCCTATGCCGTTAGAACATCAGGCTTATCAACCTATAGCGCTCCTGTATACATTGCATCTGGACAAGGCTTTTTTGCCGTTGCAAATGGGAGTACAGGAACTTTAGAAATTGAATTCAAAAACGAATATAGATATACCGGCAATAACACTAACTTTTTAAGACCAAACTCTCAAGACTTAGATAATGTATGGCTAAATTTAACAACAAGTACTAATGTTGATGCACAAATAGCTATTGGGTTTAATCCTATATGTACTGATGGTTTTGATAATCAGTACGATGCACACAATATAAATAGTGGCAGTTACCTTAGTTTTTATTCTAAAGGAATTGGTGCAAATACAGATAATTTAGTAATTCAACTACGTAATCTTTTAAATAATAACGATGTAGTTATTCCTTTAGGGTTTAATTTATCTAATGCAAGTATTACCAACCTTACTATTAGTATAGATCATTTTGAGAATTTAACATATTATGATATGTATCTAAAAGATTTAGACTTAAATATAGTCCATGATTTAAAATTAAGTGATTATGATTTTACTACATCTCAAACTGGCAATATAAGTACTCGTTTTGAATTGTTGTTTAGTAGAAATACTTTAGCGACAAGTTCAGCTATAATCAATCAATCCAACTTAGTTATAACAAATAATGCAGAGGATTCTATTAATATAAACATGTTAAATGATACTAAAATCACCAATTTTAAAGCCTTTGGTGTTTTAGGCAAATTACTTATTAATAAAAACACAAATGCTACAGATTTTACAATACATACCAATGTTAAAGCTGGTACTGTTTTATTTGTAAAAGCTACTTTAGAAAACGGACAAATTCTTTCTACAAAGTTTGTTAAGATGTAAGTAAGTTATAAAAAATTAAAATTAAAAAACCCATTATAAAATATTTTATAATGGGTTTTTTAATTAATGTAACATTTCGAATTGCCAAGCAAATAAATTAGATTAAATTGCAACGCACTTTTTAAAGTACTCATGAAAAAATATTATTTCCTTTTTACATTGCTATTAGTAGCACTAACTTCTTGTAATGACCATAAAGTTATTAATGCCTTTGGTTATATGAATGAGAAGTTAGAAGAATCTAACCACGTACTTTCACAACGAAATGAAGCGCAACTAGACGTGTTAAATGCCAATATAGAACGAGAACCTCTAAAATACGAATCTATTAAAAATAGATCGGAACGAGTAACACGTATTTCGAGTGATTTTTACAATTATTTAGAAGATGTAAAAGACAAAATTTATGCAGGTCATTTTGAACCTGGTGAAAACAGAAACCAGTACGATAAATTAGGTTCTAGTGATTTTTTAGACGCTTTGTTTTTCATCAAAGAAGAACCAACCACACAAGGGCAAGAATTTTTAAATAAAGTAAATAGATTTAAGGTAGATATTGCCAACGCTTTGGGTAGAGGTTTTGCCTCTATTGCTGCTATTGTAAATTCGCGTTTTAGAGTAGATGATATTAAAGGAAAAAAAGGAAAAAGTATTCCTTGGTTAAGCTTTAAATTTCAAGGCTTCCCTGCAATTGCGTCTATAACCAACATATCGCAAATGCAAACCGATTTAAAGTTGATAGAATCGGAATTATTATTATCTATGATTAGTGGTGAATTTGAAAGAGAACTAGCTATGCGTAATTTTATTGGCGTAGTTAAACTGGATAAAAATGCGTATTTAGAAGGTGAAATTGTAAAAGGTAAAATATTATTAGGTAGATACGACACTTCGGTAACTCCAGAAAATGCCTTTGTAAACGGAACCAAAATTAATGAGAAATTTCTAAAGGAAGGAGAAGTAAACCTTAACTTTAGAGCTGGTAGTTTAGGAGAACACCCTTTGGCTGGCGTATTTACTGTTATGGAAGAAGGTGAACCGGTACAAATTAGATTTAGTAGTTCGTATTCGGTTATTAGAAAATACCAATTTGAT
>CAZOQL010000036.1:0-10807 GCA_964582005.1 uncultured Flavobacteriaceae bacterium
AAAATAATTCTAATTTCTAATCCTCGAAAAGTTGCATTTACTACTTGAATTTAAGCAACATTACTAATTGCAATTCTATTTTTTACCAACTTTCTTTATACACAAAATATTGGGTTTGAAAATTTAAACGTACCAGCTTCTGGATATTTTAACGGTTCAACGGTTTATACTGGTAATGGTTCGCAAGAAACTATTACATACGAATCTGATATTTCTAATTTTCATGTAAACTACACAGATACAGGATCTTTTGATTATTGGAGTGCTTTTGCTTATTCAAATCAAACCGATTTAACTACGGCAAGTCATACCAATTATTCGGCGTATTCACCAAATGGCGGTGGCGCTAATAACTCAAGTAATTATGTGATTGCATACCTGTATACAGCTGATGAAATCGATTTTGATAATGAGGTATTACTTACTTCAATAGCTATTACTAATTCTGTTTGGGCTTATAAATATATGGATGGTTCGGATGGTTCTTTCCATGATTATCAAGCCGGAGATTATTTAAAATTAACCATAACAAGTGTATTAAATAATGGAAATTATGGTAATTTAATAGATTTTTATTTAGCAGATTTCACTAATGGAAACACAACTATTATTGGGGATTGGACAACGGTTGATTTAAGTAGTTTGGGAACTGTAAAAGGATTGAAATTTAAATTAACAACCAATGATAATCTTACACCATTATATTTTTGTTTGGATGATATTGTTTACGGATCGACTACAGAAATTTCCAATAATAGTTTTGAAAATGAAATTAATTTATACCCAAATCCAACAAAAAACACTATTAATATCACAAATATTAAAAATGCAACACTTAATATTACTAATGGATATTAATGGCAAACAAATTTACTCCAATAGTAATTGTAATACGGATGAATTAATTGATTTACAAAACTTTGATAAAGGAGTTTATTTTGCAAAAATTAAAAATAATAACAAAATAGAAGTTAAAAAGATACTATTAAACTAAATAATTGAAAACTAAAATTTTAATACTGTTTATTGGCTTCACATCACTTTTTCAAGCCCAAAGTTACGCACCACAAGTAGGTTTTTTTGGATCAACAGCACTTCATAAAGATGCAATTGATTTTGTAGATTGGGCAAGTAATGTAGCGCTAACAAGAGGTGCAAAAGATATTGCTAATCCAGCAAATGGTTTAGTAAATTATGGCACGTCATCAAACGCGATTGGTCAAGCAGATAATAATATAGTAAGTCTGGGTGATGGCGGAGAAGCTGTTATTACCTTTAATCATCCTATAATAAATGGGCAAGGAGCTGATTTTGCAATTTTTGAAAATGGTTTTTTAGAACAAACAGGTTCCGAAACAGCGTTTTTAGAATTTGCTTTTGTAGAAGTTAGTACCGATGGTGTAGAATATATTCGATTTCCTTCCGTTTCTGAAACGCCTTCTAATACTCAAATTAGTAGTTTTGGTTTTATTAATGCTAGAAATATATATAACCTAGCAGGTAAATATATAGTAGACTACGGAACACCATTTGATTTAGATGATTTAACCACTTTAATTTCAAATACAACAGTTAATTTAAATGAAATTAATTATATAAAATTAATTGATGTAATTGGTACTATTAATACAACTTTTGCATCGTATGATGATAATAACGATATTATTAATGATCCATATCCTACGTCTTTTAATTCTGGTGGTTTTGATTTAAATGCCATAGGTGTTATTCATAACAATATTACAAATAAGTACTGAAGAAATTAAATTACTACCTGTGCTTATGTATCCTAATCCAGCTACAACAACTATACATATTCAGTTAAATGATATATATAATTTAGAAATAAGTATTATTTCTTTAGAAGGAAAAATTGTCATAACAAGTTCAAAATCAACCATAAATATTTCAAAATTAGAGAAAGGAATATACGTTGTTAAAGTAAAAAATACTTTAAGAGTTTATACGGGTAAAATTGTAAAAAACTAACGATTTAAGAAACTTGTTTTGTGGTTAATTAAAGGTGTTTTAATCATTGAGTTTAGCAACATTTATTTCGTCAATTAGTGCAATCTTTTTTACAGATACCGGTAATTTAGAAATGTATGTCATGTGTAAACCAATAACAACAATTTTAATTATTGTAATTTCAATAATTAGTTATAAAAAGGGAGCAAAGTAATTATTCTACAGGAATAAATAGTCGCATTAGTTTTTTTTAAAATAGGCGATTTGTTTTTAATTGGAAATAACTATTTTTTATATGGTTTTGTTTCATTTCAAATCTCACCTTTTCTTGGGATTCTGAAAATCAAATATTAGGTCGAACTCAGGTTATTAATTATTGGCGGATTGTATTTTAATTTTTTAAAAAATAATTTAGATACGTATCTAATTCCAGTTGCTATATATATATGACTGTAATATTAATGATGAATTGGCAAGCAATTGACTTAGTGTTTAAGAAGAACTCAATTGTTTTTTTAGGAATTGCTATAACATCCATATTATTTTCAATATCGGATTCAATTCTCGCATATAATAAATTTGTTACCCCTTTTAAAAGTGCTGACATGTTAGTTTTAAGTGCCTATTGGGTGGCAATATATACATTTGCCATAGCTGGGTTTTATATTCATAAAACAGATGCAGTAAATTCTAAACAATCCTAAATTGTTAATTTATGATGAATTGAAAAGGGGATAGTTGTTACTAATTTTTTATCCTTTATATTAGCAAAAGTTTAAAATATTATAGAGAATATGAGTCCATTAAAAGATAAAATAGTTTTAATAACAGGCGGTGCATCTGGCATTGGAAAAATAATGGCTAGATTGGTGTTAGAACGTAATGCTAAAGTTATAATTTGGGACATTAACCAAAAAAAATTAAACGAAGTAGTTTCTGAATTTTCTTCAAAAGGAACCGTTATTGGTTATAACGTTGATGTATCAAATAGTTTAGAAATACAAGAAACTGCAAATAAGGTTAAGCAGGAAATTGGTAAAGTTGATGTGCTTATAAATAATGTAGGCATAATCGTAGGGAAATATTTTAATGAACACGAAACACAAGACATTATAAAAACAATGGAAGTAAATAGTCAGGCTCCAATGTTAATAACCAAAGAATTTTTAGGTGATATGATGACTCAAAACTCGGGTCATATTTGCAATATCGCATCATCTGGTGGACTAATATCAAACCCAAAAATGGCGGTATATGCTGCTAGTAAATGGGCGCTTATTGGTTGGTCGGATAGTTTGCGTTTAGAAATGAAACAGTTAAGAAAAAAGGTTAACATCACCACAATAATGCCTTATTATATAAATACAGGTATGTTTGATGGTGTTAAATCCAAAATACCCATTTTAGAACCCGAACCAACTGCATTAAAGATTATTAAAGCCATTGAGAATAATAAAAAAAAGCTTACAATTCCAAGCTATATATACCGATTTACGCGTTTAGGACAAGCAATCCTGTCGATAAATGCGTTTGATTGGTTTACAGGAAAAGTCCTTGGTATATATAAAACGATGGATCATTTTAAAGGACGTAAAAAATAATTTTTATATAATTTACACTAATGAAAGAAACAAATAAAGAGGTAATTAGTCAACTTGTTGCAAGTCAGAAAGTTTTTTTCGCAACCAATAAAACAAAAAAAAGTAGTTTTAGATTAGAGCAACTTGCTAAGCTTAAAATGGTTATTTTAAAATATCAAAAAGATATCGAGAATGCGTTGTGGTTAGATTTACATAAGTCGCCAGAAGAAGCCTACTTAACAGAAATTAGTTTAGTGTTAAGTGAAATTAAACATCACAGTAAACATTTAAAAAAATGGTCAAAACCAAAGCGTGTTTCAACACCACTACATTTATTGCCATCTTCAAGTAAAATAATTTATGAACCACTTGGTTTATCTCTAGTTGTAGCGCCTTGGAATTACCCATTTCAATTACTCATCAACTCCTTGGTTGGTGCCATTTCTTCAGGTTGTTGTTGTGTATTGAAACCATCGCCAGATGCACAAAACATTGCAAAAGTAATGCAAAGCATGATGGAAGAAATTTTCAATCCCAATTATATAGCACTGGTTCAAGGCGGACGAGAAACAAATACTGTACTATTTAACACCCGTTTTGATATTATATTTTTCACAGGAAGTTCAAAAGTTGGTAAAGTAGTTTTAAAGGCAGCATCGCAGTATCTCACACCAGTTGTGTTGGAATTAGGAGGAAAAAGCCCTTGTATTGTTGACGCAGATGCAAATATTAATAAAGCTGCAAAACGAATTGCTTGGGGAAAATTAATCAATGCAGGACAAACGTGTATTGCACCAGATTACCTTTTTGCACACCAATCCATTAAAGAGGAATTGTTAGACAAGATAGCGCTAAATATTAAGGAAATGTATGGCGAAGTTATTAAAGAAAGTCGATTTTATCCACGTATTATAAGCCAAAAAGCCATGGAAAGATTAGAAAAATTAATGCAACAAGGTGATATTCATACTGGTGGACAGGTTGATATACAAAATCGTTTTATAGAACCTACCATTATTGATAACGTAGAACCAGATTTCTTAATCATGCAAGAGGAGATATTTGGACCAATTTTACCAGTGATGACTTTTAATAAAATCGATAAAGCCATAGAATATATCAATAAAAAGGAGAAACCATTGGCATTTTATTATTTTGGAAAGACTAAAAAAGCGAAAGATATTTTATTTAAAACAACCTCTGGTGGCGCTTGTATTAATGATACTTTAATGCATATAACCAATCATAATTTACCTTTTGGAGGCGTTGGAAATAGTGGTATGGGAAAATACCACGGAAAAGAAAGTTTTTTAGCATTTAGTAATAAAAGAGCCATTATAACAACACCAACTTGGATTGACATGCCTTTTAAATACGTGCCATTTAAGTTTTTTAACCTTGTAAAAAAAATAATTTAATAGCTGAAAATTAAGATGCGTTCCATAAAAAATTAAATAAGATATTGGCAAAACTTATATATTATCAATTTGTAACAATAGTTTAATTAAGATTCTTTTCAACTTGACTTTGGCAGTAATTTGGGCTAAAACCTACTTTGTAACTTCTCGTTCAGTAATGACTTATCTAATACTTTAGTCTTATTTACGGATTCAATTAAAATTTCTTTTAATGACTTTTTTGTAATTGTTTTACAATAATCTTTCCTTAAACAATCCAAAATGACATCTTTAATAACCCCTAATGTTTCGTAATTCAAATTTTTAATATCAAAATGTAAATTTTTATATTCATCAATAACAGTATCACCTGGTGTTTTCTCAAGAATCAACCCTCTTTTCTCTATTTCTTTAATATCAAAATAAATTAATTGAATTGTATTTATATTTTCTTGTTTACTACCTGTTATCAAACATAAAATTGCTTGATTTAAATCTTTTATATCATTAATCAACCAAGTTGACAGTTCATTATTAAAAGTTCTTAGACAAGAAGTTATCGCATCAGATGGCGGATTATCATTATGTAAATAATCATAATCTTCATTATCCCATTTGGCTCTACTTATTCTCCTAACTAAATAAGGCATAATTCATCTTCAATATTAGCTAGAACTTCATTCTTATAATCGTTAAGCCATTTAGGAACAAGTGAGCAATTTTTCAAAAAAGTATAACTTTCAATAGTATTCCAATTCTCAAAAACTCTAATTGCCATTTCTTTAACTTCAACATTTTTATGAACTAAAGCTGAGCCCGAAATAACAATTCCAAACGATTTTAGCAATTGCTTGTCAAGATTGCCTATTATTTTTAATATATTAACTAGAAATTTTGTGTCATTATAATTTGAAACGTAAACTTCATTTAGCCAATCTTTAGTAACATATTCGTTTTCTAAAAAAAAATCTTCTAACAAAAATTCAATATGATTTTTATAATCTATCTCTAATTCTTGGTTTTTTAAAGTGGAAACAAAAACGTTCTGAAATTTACTTTCTATATGTTTTTTAAACTTGATATTTGCTTTTAAAGCAGCTTTACTATCACTTATGATAGTATTCTCTTCTTTGGTTATAGAACCAAAACTAAGAGGATTATATAAAGTATTATTAAATTTAATGAAATTAGATTGTGTTGCCATAATATATTAATCAACTTGATTATTTACAAAAATATCATTTATAAAAGTGTTCGCCTTTGTTAAAAAAACATCAAGATCTTCTCTGCTAAACCTTTTCTCTTTAATAATAGACAAAGTATTTAAATCAATTACATTATGTAATCCTTCAAAATCTATTTGTTTATTTTTGGAATTTAATTGAGCTTTAATAAAAGAATTCATATTAGAGATATTAATTATTTCATTATCTAATTCTTCTATTTTTTTTCTAACAACCACTTTGTTAGTCCATTCAACAGGAACTAAATTCTCTCCAAGAAAATTAGACTTAGTATTAAATTTTAAAAAAACTTTATTCCTTTCATCTTCTTCCACAGGTATAAGCTTATCAACAATCACACCTAACCTATAAAATTTTTTATTAAACTTCTCTTCTATTAAAAGTAAATATTTTAATATTAAGTTTTTAAACATCTCAAAATCAAAATCTTCATTTTTAAATATATCAAAAGAATAATTAAAACTTAATCTATCTTTGTTAAAGGTAATTTCCCATTTCTTATCTAATGAATTTAAAGAAATTCTATTAACAAACTCCTTTTCAAAATCTTCAGGATTTTTACCTTTAATACTTAATGATATTTCTTGAACTTGTCTAGGAATAAAATTAAGAGGCAAAAACTTATTCATAAAGAATTTAATATTCTCAGGGCTTGCCGTAACTTCATCGTAGTCTCCAAATAAAAACACCTGAAACTTAAAATAATTAGCTTCCATTAACTATATATATAATTTAAAACTTATTAACAAAAATAGGACAAATTCAGTTAATAATACTTAAAAAAAACATAAAAAAAAACTACTGCCAACACCGTGTAAAATTCATTGCTAGTTTAGGCATACTTAGGAAAATCCTATCGGGTTTTTAAATTGGTTAATATTTACTAAATTTGTTGCTTAACCACGCAACGAAATCTTACACAAGAACGTAAAACAAAATTAACCAATATACGTTAATTTTGTTCTTTGCTCATTCCATTAAAAGCCAAAGCATATAATTTAATTTTCTTAATCATAGAAACCAACCCATTAGCTCTAGTAGGCGATAAGTGCTCTTTCAAACCTATCTCATCAATAAAATCTGTTTTGGTTTCAAGAATGGTTTTACTTGTTTGGTTAGAAAAAACGCGTAATAATAAAGCAATAATACCTTTGGTTAAAATGGCATCACTATCGGTTGTATAAATCACTTTGTTATCAACCAACTCTGCATGTAACCAAACTTTAGATTGGCAACCACTAATTAAATTATCATCGGTTTTAAAAGTATCATTTATTAAAGGTAATGTTTTACCTAATTCAATAATGTATTCATAACGTTCCATCCAATCATCAAATAGAGAAAACTCATCAATAATTTCTTCTTGTATTTCTTTTATAGTCATTTATAAAACTTATTTTTGCAAAGGTACAAGACCAAAGACTAAAGACCAAAGACTAAAGACTAAAAAAATGAGCAAACTTTTAATTGTAGGAACAGTAGCTTTTGATGCCATTGAAACTCCTTTCGGTAAAACTGATAAAATATTAGGCGGAGCAGCAACCTATATTGGTTTATCCGCTTCCACATTTGGTATAAAATCTGGTATAGTTTCCGTAGTTGGCGAAGATTTTCCAACAGAATATTTAGACATGCTACAAGCCAAAAATGTAGATACTTCTGGTATTGAAATCGTTAAAGGAGGAAAAACATTTTTTTGGAGTGGTAAATACCACAATGATATGAATTCTCGGGATACGTTAATTACAGAATTAAATGTGTTAGAAAATTTCAATCCTGTTGTGCCAAATGATTTTAAAGATAGTAAAATTGTAATGTTAGGTAACTTACATCCTGCAGTGCAAATGAGTGTAATAAATCAAATGACTAAAAAACCAAAATTAATTGTTTTAGACACAATGGATTTTTGGATGAATATAGCTTTAGAAGATTTAAAAGCAGTCATTAAAAAAATAGATGTAATTACCATAAATGATGAAGAGGCACGTCAATTAAGTGGAGAATATTCACTAGTTAATGCTGCTAAAGTAATCCATAAAATGGGACCAAAATACGTGGTAATTAAAAAAGGAGAACATGGCGCATTATTATTTAGCGAAGGACAAATGTTCTATGCACCAGCATTGCCATTGGCCGCAGTTTTTGATCCAACAGGAGCTGGCGATACTTTTGCAGGTGGTTTTACTGGGTATTTAGCAAAGACGGATAATATTTCGTTTAATAATATGAAAAATGCCGTTATCTATGGTTCTAATTTAGCATCATTTTGTGTAGAGCGTTTCGGTACCGAACGTATGGAAAATTTAACGCAAGAAGAAATTAAAAGTAGATTAGAGCAGTTTAAGCAATTGACACAATTTGATATTGAATTGTCATAATTAGTATAAATAAAGTCTTTATAAACATGGTGTGATGCTTTGTGAACTTTCTGGTTAGAAACCCAAATTAATATGAGCGACCAACTAAAACATGAATGCGGTATAGCAATGGTAAGATTGCTAAAACCATTAGAATTTTACAAAAAATAGTACGGAACTACTTTTTACGGCATTCAAAAAATGTACTTACTGCTCGAAAAACAGCATAATCGCGGGCAAGATGGTGCTGGTTTTGCAAGTATTAAAATGGATGTAAAACCTGGCACACGATATATTTCTCGTGTACGATCAAATCAACAACAACCAATACAAGATATTTTCAAACAAATTAATAATCGAATTAATGGTGTTTTGGAAGAAAATTCAGATAAAAAAGACGATGTAGATTGGCAAATTAATAATGTACCCTATGCTGGTAATGTCTTTTTAGGACATGTGCGTTATGGAACCTTTGGTAGAAATAGTATAGAATCCGTTCACCCTTTTTTACGCCAGAATAATTGGAAGCATAAAAATCTAATTATGGCTGGTAATTTTAATATGACTAATTCTAATGAATTATTAGAAGAGTTAATTGAACTTGGACAACATCCTAAAGAAAATACCGATACCGTTACCATAATGGAAAAAATAGGTCATTTTTTAGACGATGAAGTACAAGATATTTATCAGTAATGTAAAGAAAAAAACATCAATAAAAAAGATGCTTCCGAAATTATTGAGCGTGATTTAAACATTCAAAGAATATTAGAACGCGCCTCAAGAAACTGGGATGGCGGTTATGCAATGACTTGTTTAATTGGTCATGGTGATGCTTTTGTGTTGCGTGACCCAGCTGGTGTTAGACCCGAATTTTATTATAAAGATGATGAGGTTGTAGTAGTTGCTAGTGAACGACCAGTAATACAAACCGTATTTAATGTTGCCATAGATGATGTGAAAGAATTAGAACCAGCACACGCTTTAATTATCAAAAAAAATGGCAATACTACCATAGAAAAAAGTCAATGAAGTCTTAGAGAAAAAATCCTGTTCTTTTGAGCGTATTTATTTTTCAAGAGGTAGCGATGCTTCTATTTATCAAGAGCGAAAAAATTTAGGAAAATTAATTTTTCCAAGTATTTTAGAAGCAATTGATTATGATATGATTAATACGGTATTTTCATTTATCCCAAATACGGCGGAAACTTCCTTTTTTGGTATGACCGAAGAAGCCGAAGTCTATTTAAATAAACGTAAAACAGATATAATATTAAAAGGGCAACGTTCTATCTCGGAAGGTGAATTGAGAAAAGTTTTGGCTGAAAGACCTCGAATTGAAAAAATCGCTATTAAAGACGCCAAACTTCGTACCTTTATTGCTGATGATAATTCTAGAGATGATTTAGTAGCACACGTTTACGATGTCACGTATGGCGTAGTAAAACCAACGGATAACCTAGTAGTTATTGACGATAGTATTGTTCGTGGAACAACGTTAAAACAAAGTATCCTTAAAATATTAGATCGTTTGAATCCTAAAAAAATTGTAATTGTTTCTTCGGCGCCACAAATTCGTTATCCAGACTGTTACGGAATTGATATGGCAAAATTAGGAGACTTTATAGCTTTTAGAGCGGCGATTTCTTTATTAAAAGATACCAAACAAGAACAAATTATTGAAGACGTTTACCAACAATGTATTTCAAACAAAGAGGATACCAAAAACTTTGTAAAAGCAATATACAAACCATTTACTCCAGAACAAATATCAGATAAAATTGTAGAATTATTAACTGATGAAACAATTAACTCCGAAGTAAAAATTATTTATCAAGGTATTAATAATTTACATAAAGCAATTCCAAATCACAAAGGAGATTGGTGTTTTTCAGGCGATTATCCAACTATTGGAGGTGCGAAATTTGTAAATAAAGCATTTATTAATTATTACGAAGGTAAAAACGGAGCATATTAGCAAATGAAAACAAGATGTACATGGGTAACTAAAAATGAGCCAGAACAGAATTATCATGATGCCGAATGGGGCGTTCCTGTTTATGACGATAGGTTATTAGAAGGCGCACAAGCTGGTTTAAGTTGGATTACCATTCTTAATAAAAGAAAAAACTATCAATTGGCTTTTGCTAATTTTGAAGCTGTTAAAATTGTAAAATTTACAACAAAAAAAATAGCTGAATTATTAGAAAATAAAGGAATTGTTCGTAATAAACTTAAAATAAATTCAGTCATTACCAATG
>CAZOQL010000036.1:10907-20338 GCA_964582005.1 uncultured Flavobacteriaceae bacterium
TAAAGAATCTTGTAACCGTCTTTCTACTTCTTTATAAATTTCTTGGTATTTTTCTAAATGATGTACGTAATAAATATTGTTTTCTTTAAACTGTGTGCTGTCAATTTTATGTTTTTTATAGACAAAAGCCATATAGTTTAGCTTTTTTTTAAGATCTTTATTATGATAATTTCTTGTTTTACTAGCTATTTTCATATCTACTATAAGTGCAATCATTTGCTCTTTAGAAATAAAATTATCAGGTTTTTTTACAACATCATTACTACAAGAAATGATACATAGCGAAAAAACTAAGATGTAAAGTATATTTTTCATAAAGTATTATCTATCAAATAACAAACGCATCCCTTTTACTGTATCATTAAAAACACCTTTGTCATACATAATGTTTCCGTTAACAAATGTAGTTAAAATAGTTGATGAAAAAGTAGTGCCTTCAAAAGGCGACCAACCACATTTATATAATATATTTTCTTTACTAATGGTTTGGGGTTTTTGTAAATCTACCAAAACTAAATCGGCATAATAACCTTCTTTAATATAACCACGATTTTCAATTTTATATAAAATAGCAGGATTGTGGCATGCTTTTTCTATAATTTTTTCTAACGGAATTTTATTTTGTTGGTACATTTCTAGTAAGGCAAGTAAGGCGTGTTGCACTAATGGTCCGCCACTTGGCGCTTTGGTGTAGACATTATTTTTTTCTTCTAAGGTATGTGGTGCGTGATCGGTTGCTATGATATCGATCCTATCATCTAATAAAGCCTCTAGTAAGGTATCTTTATCTTTTTTTGTTTTTACCGCAGGATTCCATTTAATTAAAGCGCCTTTTTTGGCATAATCACTATCGTCAAACCAAAGGTGATGTATACAAACTTCGGCAGTTATTTTTTTATCTTTTAATGGAATTTTATTGGTAAATAATTCCGTTTCAATAGCTGTTGAAAGATGGTATACATGAATTCTTGCACCTGTTTTTTTAGCTAATGCAATTGCTTTTGAGGATGAAATATAGCAGGCTTCAGCACTTCTAATTATAGGATGCATTTCCATAGGAATGTCATCTCCATATTTTTCTTTATACGTAGCAAGGTTGTTTTTTATGGTAGTTTCATCTTCGCAATGTAAGGCAATTACCATATTAGTAGAAGAAAATATTTTTTCTAAAACGGCTTCATCATCCACTAACATATTTCCTGTTGATGAACCTAAAAATAATTTTAATGCAGCAACATTTTTAGGATTGATTTTTAATATTTCTTCTAAATTATCGTTCGTTCCACCAAACATAAAAGAGTAATTGGCATAGGATGTTTTAGAAGCAATTTCAAATTTATTAGCTAACAATTCTTGTGTTGTCGCTTGCGGAACTGTATTGGGCATTTCAATAAAAGAAGTAATTCCTCCAGCTACAGCAGCACGAGATTCGGTTGCGATGTTTGCTTTATGTGTTAAACCAGGTTCTCTAAAATGGACTTGATCATCAATTAAACCAGGTAATAAATATTTACCAGTTGCATCTATAATTTTCACACTCTTATTTACTTTTAAATTGTTTCCAATAGAAATAATGATTTTACCTTCTATCAAAACATCTTTAATAAGAATTTTCCCTTCGTTTACTAAGCTTGCATTTTTGATTAGTGTTTGCATAATGATTATTTATTTTTTTTCCACTCCTTTTAGTTTCAGTTTAAAAACGCCAAAAATTGCTTCGGAAATTATAGAACCAGACATTTTTGATTTTCCAGCAATTCTATCGGTAAAAACAATTTCTACTTCTTGGATAGTAAAACCGTGTTTCCAAGCTTTAAATTTCATTTCAATTTGAAAAGCGTAACCCACAAATTTAATTCTATCTAGATTAATTGTTTCTAAAACCCTTCGATGATAACAAATAAAACCTGCGGTAGTGTCATAAATTGGAATGCGAGTAATAAACCGCACATATTTAGATGCTAAAACGGATAAAACAATTCGTTTAAAATCCCAATTAACAACATTTATTTTACCATTTATATATCTAGAACCAACCGATACATCTGTATTATTAGTTACACACGCCTCATATAATCGTATTAAATCTTTTGGATTGTGAGAAAAATCGGCATCCATTTCAATGATATATTCGTATTTTTTTACAATTGCCCATTTAAAACCATGAATATAAGCAGCACCTAAGCCAACTTTTTCTTTTCGGTTTTCAATAAATAAGTTATTTGGAAACTCTTTTTGTAAATTAGTTACAATTTTTGCAGTTCCATCTGGCGAGTTATCATCCACTACCAAAATGTGGAATGCTTTTTTTTGTGAAAAAGTAGCGCGAATAATACGTTCTATATTTTCTTTTTCATTATAAGTTGGTATGATAACAAGAGTATCGCTCATTAAATTTTATAAAATAGAATTATTTACAAAGATAAAACAAAATAGTACTAACTTTGTTATTAAGTAAATTACATTTAACAAAGCTTTATGATAAGTTCTTTTACAAGTAATAATTGGGTAACCATTTTAATATTTTTAATGATTGGGTCTTTGGTTTTGTTACGTAATTTATATCCTATAAGGTATACAAAATTCTTTTCTTTATCACGTACTAATGAGTATTTTATTGATTATATAAATAAATCAAATACAGGTTTTAATTTTTTTGAAAGTGTTTTATTTGTATTTCAAATTGCTACATTTTCTTTATTATTAGTTAAGGTAAACGTTTATTTTAATATTAATGAAACTGCGGTTTCTTTTTTTATGTTTGGTAAAATAAGTTTGTATTTATTCATTTATTCTATACTTAGATTGCTTCTTGGTAAATTTATTGCAGTGCTTGTTAATATGAAAAAACAACAAAAAAATTTAACTTTTATTAAAATGAGTTATACCTCAAAAGTAGCTACAATAATTTTCCCTGCTGTAATTTTTATGTATTACGGCACGATAATAAATGAAACTTTTACGCTATTTTTATTGGGTGTTACGGTGCTCTTTTTGGGGTTTAAATACATTCAAATTGTATTGAAAAATCAAAAATTAATATTTAGTAATTTATTTTATTTTATTTTGTATCTTTGCGCTCTTGAAATTGCACCTTTAATTTATGTATATAAGTTATTCATAATTAATATGTAATATGATTAAAAATACCTCAAATAAAAAAAATGATGAAAGTAAAAACAATTTTAGTTTCACAACCAGAACCAAAAACTGAAAAATCACCTTATTTTGATTTATCTGACAAACAAAAAGTAAAAATTGATTTCCGATCTTTTATTCATGTAGAAGGATTAGAATCTAGAGAAGTAAGAGCACAAAAAATTGATTTATCAAATTTTACAGCGGTTATTTTTACGAGTAGAAATGCGATAGATAATTACTTTAGATTAGCCGATGAAATGCGATTTACTGTACCAGATGATATGCGTTATTTTTGTCAATCTGAAGCGGTTTCGTATTATTTGCAAAATTATGTAGTATATCGTAAGCGAAAAGTTTATGTTGGTACTCGAACTTTTGATGATTTGGTTAAAATTATAAAAAAACATAAAACAGAAACTTTTTTATTACCTTCTTCTGATAAATTAAAGCCTATTATCCCTAAAATTTTAGATGCTTTAGAAATTAATTGGAGTAACGCTACAATGTTTAGAACTGTCGTTAGTGATTTGTCTGATTTAGAGGATGTTTTTTATGACATTTTAGTATTCTTTAGCCCAAGTGGTATCAAATCCTTATTTGAAAACTTTCCAGAGTATCAACAAAAAAACACACGTATTGCTGTTTTTGGAAACACTACAGTGAAAGCGGCAGAGGAATTTGGTTTAACAGTTAATATTGCTGCACCAAGTGTAGAAACACCATCGATGACATTGGCTCTAGAAAAATATATTGTTGCTGCTAACAAAAGGTAGTTACTTCTTAAAAACAATACAATCCTCAAAATTTTATTTTTTTGAGGATTTTTTTTGATTTATAATGAAGCTAAGTCGACTTGAAGTTATTTTGTAAATAAACGAATCAGATTATAGAAAAGCAATATAAAAGACATTCCTAATAGAATTAATAAAACACCTCTATTCGCTAAAGACACTTTGCCAATAAGTGGTATTTTTTTGGTGATTTCATCAAAAACTAAAACAAATTTTTCTGGTTCAAGAGGTTTAGATATCGCGATATCAAAAAGTTTTAAAATTTCGGTAGCTTTTTCAACATCTTTTTCAAATACTTGTAATTTGACACCACCAATTGCTTGAGATACAAAATTGTCGGATTGTACCGTTAGTTCATCCTTTAAAAAAACATAAATATTTTCAGACTCCAGTTTGCTTTTAATAATATAGGATTCTTGTGGATATTCAAAAGTAGTTAGTGTAATTAGTTTTTCCATAGATGTAAATATACTAAAAAACAACACGTTATTTTGCTAAATAAATTACCTTTGTAAAACAATAAAAAGAGGTGCTACACTTTTAAAAGGTAAAGCTGAGATTACACTCTATGAACCTGAACAGGTAATGCTGTTAAGGGACTTTTATTACTTGATTTATTAATTGAGTGCTTCTTTTTATTTGTATAAACTAACATAAACAAATAAAATGAAAACAAAATTCACCCTATTATTTCTTTTTAGCATTGCTATTACTTTTTCTCAAAAAGAAGTTATCAAAAAAGATACCATTATTTTAAATGAAGTTTTGGTAACCGCTACAAGAGCCTCTAAAAACGCACCTTTTACACAAACAAAAATTACTAAAAAAGATTTAGAAAAAACTAATTTAGGACAAGACATACCAGGTTTGCTACAAGGTTTGACTAACGTAGTAACTACCAGTGATGCTGGTGCTGGCGTTGGCTATGCAGGCATAAGAGTTCGAGGTAGTGATGCAACAAGAATTAATGTAACTATAAACGGAATACCTTTAAATGATAGCGAATCACAAACTGTTTTTTGGGTTAATATGCCAGATTTTGTAAGTTCAGTTTCTAGTATTCAGTTACAAAGAGGTGTTGGTACTTCTACTAATGGTGCAAGTGCTTTTGGCGCAAGTTTAAGCTTAGCAACAGATAATTTACAAACGGATTCATTTGCCGAAATTGATAATTCGTACGGATCGTTTAACACCCATAAACATAGTTTGAAATTAGGCACAGGTTTACTTAATAAGTATTTTAATTTTACAGCTAGAGTTTCCAATATTCAATCCGATGGTTATATTGATAGAGCTTCGTCTAATTTAAAATCGCTATATCTCGAAGCGAATTATACTGGTGAAAAGTCCAGTTTAAAAGTGATTGCTTTTGGTGGTCACGAAATAACCTACCAGGCTTGGTATGGTATTGATAAAGAAACGCTACAAAATAATAGAACCTACAATCCTGCAGGAGAATTTGAAGATGAAAATGGCATTACCCAATTTTATGACAAGCAAGAAGATAATTACAAACAAGATCATTATCAATTGCATTTTAATCATTACTTCAATGCTAATTGGCAATTAAACATGGCATTGCATTATACTTACGGACGTGGTTATTATGAGCAATATAAAGAAGATGAGGCTTTTGATGAATATGGATTTGTTCCAGTAAATAGTAATGGAAACCTTATTGAATCAACCGATTTAGTTAGAAGAAAATGGTTAAAAAATGATTTTTATGGTACTACATTTTCAGTGGTTAATAAAACTGAAAAAGCTAAATTAATTATTGGTGGCGCTTTGAATAAATACGAAGGAACTCATTTTGGAAAAGTAATTTGGGCAGCTATTGGAAGTACAAATAATACAAATCGTTATTACGATAATTTAGGTGTTAAAACAGATTTTAATATTTTTACTAAATTGGATTATAAATTAAATGAAAGAATACAATTATTTGGTGATTTGCAATACCGTAATATTAACTATTCTGTTAGTGGAATAGATGAAGGACCAATTCCAATAAAAATTAAAGATAATTTTAATTTTTTCAATCCAAAAGCAGGAATTACATATACATTGAATACCAAAAGTAATGTATACACTTCTTTTGCTATTGCCAATAAAGAACCTAAAAGAGCCGATTATGAATCGGATAGTAAACCTACATCAGAAAAATTAAATAATTTGGAATTAGGATGGCGTTTTAAGAATAAAAAAGCATCCATTAATGCAAATGTATATTATATGAATTATGAAAATCAATTGGTATTAACAGGTGCTTTAAATGATGTTGGTACGCCAATAGCAAGTAATATTGGTAAAAGTTATCGTTTAGGTTTAGAGATAGATTATAATTATGATTTAATCACAAATAAGTTATTATTACAACAGAATTTTTCCTTTAGCCGCAATAAAAATAAAAATAAATTTGCTCAAATAGATGGTAATTTAAAAGACTTTGGAGATTCTAATTTATCTTTTTCTCCAGAAATGGTAATGAGTTCGTTAATTAGCTATTTACCTTTTAAAAATTTCACAATTGCTCTGCAAAGTAAATACGTTGGCGAGCAATTTATGAGTAATATAAATCATCAAGAATCTAAATTAGAGGCTTATTTTGTAAATCATTTACAATTGCAATATCGTATTAAGCCTAATAAAATAATTAAAGAAATAGTTGTAAAAACAGTGGTAAATAACCTTTTTAATCAACAATACGAATCTAATGGCTATTTTTATTCGTATGAAGATACTTGGTCAAATCCAGGAAACACCACTACTATTTTCGGATCTGGTTATTATCCGCAAGCTGGTATTCACTTTTTAAGTGGTGTAACTTTAAAATTCTAATTCCTGAAAAAAGATATTTTTTACAGCATAAAAAAGTCCCTTATCTATTTTTTAGATAAGGGACTTTCAAAGTAACTATAATTGGTTATACTTCAATACCTTTCATCATTTTATTCCAATATAAATAAGGTAAAAGATACTTTTTAAGTATCCATAAACGCCAATGCTCTTTGGAAGAATCGCTTATCATTAACGGGAATTTTTTTAATTTAGGATCTGGTTGAAATTCGCTTCCATAAATAAATTCTGCTAAAACCATTTTACCATAACCAGTAACTAATGGACAAGAAGAATAGCCATCGTAGGTTTTAGTACCTAAAGCATTATTTTTTATTAAATGTAAAATGTTTCCAACAACAACTGGAACTTGCTTTCTAATTGCTGCTCCTGTTTTTGCAGTTGGTAATTGCGCTACATCACCTAAACCAAAAATATTACTAAATTTGGTGTGTTGCATGGTTTTATCGTCAACGGTTAACCAGCCATCATCGTTAGATAATTCAGATTCTGCTATAAATTTTGGTGCAGCTTGTGGTGGTGCTAAATGCATCATGTCAAATTTAATTCCAAAGCGATTACCTTCTTTAATAGTATCTACTTTTTTATAATTATATTGTATTGATTCATCGATAGTTTTGTCTTCATTTTCACCAGACATAATTACACATCCACCAGCAGTTACATCTTTAGCTAATTCATACCAAGCTATTTGCTTTTCGCCATCAACTTCTACTAATTTATGATGAAAACGCAAGTTAATATCTTTACGATCTATAACTTCCATTAAAGTTTTGGCAATTGGTTTAACCCCAAAAATAACACTACCAGCCGTTGCAAAAATTACATTGGTTTTTTTTCTAACGCCAGATTTTACAAAATAATCTTCGGCTAAATACATTATTTTTTGAGGTGCGCCACCACATTTAATTGGTGTAGTTGGTTGTGTAAATAACGCAGTACCGCCTTTGAAATTTTTTAAAACTTCCCAAGTATGTTTTGGGTCAGTATAGTTACTACAAACAACACCTTTATCCATTGCTTCGGTAAGACCTTTTACTAACTCAGGTGCCATTCGTAATCCTGGTGCAATTACTAAATAGTCGTAGGTAAATTCATTACCATCTTTAGTTTTTATTTTATTATTTTTAGGATCAAAACTTGTCACAAATTCTTTATACCAATTTACTCCTTTTGGCATAACCGAAGCCATGCTACGAGCAGTTTTATCATAATCAAAGGTATTAGCACCAACCAAAGTCCAAGCCGGTTGATAGTAATGTGTTTTTGCTGGCTCAAATAAACCAATATCCATATTGGCATTTTTCTTTAACATTTGAGAAGCAACCATAATTCCTGCGGTTCCTCCACCAATAATTAATATTTGATGATGTTTTGACATAATATTTTTTAGTTTAAATAGGTAATTATAAAATCTCTGTAAGATAGAAATAAAAAACTCCTGATTGGTAATAAAAGTTACATAAGTAATTTTAATACAAAAAAAACACCTCAAAATTGAAGTGTTAATTAATATTATTTATAAAAACTATTTATTAGTTTTCATGCCTAAAGCACTATATATTGGGCAAGTCCCAACAACTGCGGTTAAAAGCATAATTCCTGTTACTGCATAAAGCATATAATTAATCCATGATGGATCAAATGCATGTGTTTGTGCAAAGTATCCAGCCACAACTGCTATTACGATTCTTACAATTTTGTCAATACTACCTACGTTTTTTTTCATGATATTATGGTTTTAATGTTATTTTTATAGTACAAAATTACTAATTTACCCATGGTTAAATTGGTGATGTTTGTTACAACTAAGCTATAAAATTACAAAATTTTTATTTGACGTTGCGACAATTCAATTTTACCTTCTTTTTCTAACTTTTTTAGGAGTCTAGAAATCACTTCTCTTGAAGAACCTAATTCGTTTGAAATTTGTTGGTGTGATTTTAAAATGGTATTGCTATTATTGAGTGCTGCTTTAGTTTTTAAATAATTTTCTAATCGTTTGTCTTTATTAGAAAATGTTAAAATTCGAACCATTTCAATAACTTCATCAAATTTTTCATTGAAGAGTTCATACACAAAAACATTCCATTTCGGGTATTTTTTACGAATTTGAGATAGATTTTCAATAGGGATTACAATGATTTTAGCATCATCTTCAATAACAGCTCTAACATTGATCCTTACATTTTTTTCAGCAGCCATTATAGACATAATGCAACTTTCTCCTGGTTTAATATAATAGAGTAGTACTTCATTGCCATTCTCTTCTTCTTTATAAACCTTAACTAAACCGCTTATAACTAAAGGAATAACCTTTACGAAACTATTTTCTTTAAGAATTACGGTTTCTTTTTTAAATTCGTGTATAGAACCAATAGTTTCAATCTCTTGCAATAATGGCAAAGAGGTTGCTAAGGTGTTAAATTGATTTTTTAAAATAGTTACTAAATCCATTTCTTTGTAAAGATAGTAAATTTAAAGATGACTTTCTATGAGTTGTTTTAGTTGCTGTGCAGGAACAACACCAGATTGTCTCCAAACAACTTTTCCATTAATAAACAGTAGCAAAGTAGGTACGCCTTTTATACCAATTTAATTATAAAACACGTCATTAAATATATTTAAATAATGATGATT
>CAZOQL010000037.1:0-10976 GCA_964582005.1 uncultured Flavobacteriaceae bacterium
CATAATAATAAACGAGAAAATAATAACCGTAATACCAGTATGGAAATGGCTTCTAAAAAACTAATAAGAATAACTACTGTACCAATATCATTAGAAAAATTGTTAGAAAACCAGCTAACATTTATGTCTAATTATTTTGATGTTACTGCTATTTCGGCAAACAAAGAACGCTTAACACAATTTGGAATAGATAATAAAATTAAAACTAAACACATTGAGTTAACTCGTAAAATAACACCTTTACAAGATTTTAAAACACTTTGGCAATTATATAAATTCTTAAAAAAAGAAAAACCAGAAATTGTACACTCGCATACTCCAAAAGCAGGTATTATTGGTATGTTAGCATCAAAATTAGCAGGAGTTCCAAATCGTTTACATACTGTGGCAGGTTTACCTTTATTAGAAGCTACAGGAATAAAAAGAAAAGTTTTAAATTTTGTTGAAAAATTAACCTATGCAAGTGCTACAAAAGTATATCCAAACTCAAACGGCTTAAAGCAAATAATTATCAAGGCAAACTTTTGTAAAAAAGAAAAATTAAAAATTATTGCTAACGGAAGTTCTAACGGCATAGATACGAACTATTTTAACACAAAATTATATAGCGAAAATGATAAAATCCAATTACGCAAAAAATTAAATATAAAACCAACAGATTTTGTTTTTGTTTTTGTTGGCAGATTGGTAAGTGATAAAGGTATAAATGAATTAGTAGCTGCTTTTACACTACTAAACAACAAACAACAAGTAACAATTAAGCTACTCTTAGTAGGCTCTTTTGAAACAGAATTTGACCCTTTAAGCAAGGAAACCTTAGAAGAAATAAAAAGAAATAAAAATATAATTATGGTAGGGTACCAACAAGATGTAAGACCTTATTTTGCAATAGCAAATGCATTAACATTCCCTAGCTACAGAGAAGGATTCCCAAATGTAGTACTACAAGCTGGAGCGATGAACTTACCGAGTATTGTAACAAATATTAATGGTTGTAATGAAATTATAGAAGATCGTAAAAACGGATTAATTATTCCAGTAAAGGATACAAATACTTTACTAGAAGCAATGAAACTTGTAATTGAGAACGAAACACTTAAAAACACAATGAATAAAAATGCTAAACCAAATATCAAAGACAAGTAGTTTGGGATGCTTTATTAGAAGAATATAATACATTACTAAAACAATAACACAAAAAAAACATTCAACAAACCAAATACGCTATTTTACCAACTGTAACTTATCCTAAAATAGTATTTTACCAACTGATAGATTATAAAAAAATATGTTTTTACCAACTGATACAGTTTAAAAAAGCAAGATTCAAGTTAGAAATGAAACAGAAGTAATAGAGCATAAAGATAAAATAATTAATATTATTCCTTTTCGGAAAATATGTTTATAAACAATTACATAATGTATAGCAACTACTTAAAACCCATATTAGACTTTATTATATCCTTTTTTGGACTACTCCTACTCTCGCCTATTTTTATAATAGTTACCCTATTTCTAACCATAGCTAATAGCGGAAAACCATTTTTTATTCAAACAAGACCAGGGAAAAATGAAAAATTGTTTAACATCATTAAATTTAAAACGATGAATGATAAAAAAGATGAGAAAGGCAAGCTATTATCTGACGCTATTAGACTAACAAAAATTGGTAAATTTATACGTAAAACATCACTAGACGAGATACCACAACTCCTAAACGTATTAAAAGGCGATATGAGTCTAATTGGACCAAGACCATTATTAGCCGAATACTTACCTTTGTACAATTCAAAACAAAAAAAACGACATCATGTAAAACCAGGCATAACAGGTTTGGCACAAATAAATGGTAGAAATGCCATAAGTTGGGAAGATAAATTTAAATTTGATATCGCATATGTTGAAAATGTCTGTTTTATGACAGATTTAAAAATAATTTTAAAAACTATAAAAAAAGTACTTATTTCTGAAGGCATAGCAGCAGATGGAAGTGCAACAATTGGAAGGTTCAAAGGGAACTAAGATACACTTTTAAATCTAGCATTAATAAAGTACCTAATATAAAATAAAAAACATGAAATTATACGGAGCAAGTGGTCACGGTAAAGTAATAATTAGTATTATAAAATCCATGGGATTGAAAATTAGTAAGATATATGACGATCGAGCTCCTTTTGAATTATTAAATTATTCCGTTGAAAAATTTGATGGTAATCAAAATGAAAACTTTATCATTTCAATTGGAAATAATAAAATTCGTAAAAAATTATCTCTACAATTAAGTAATGTAAGTTTTACAACTATAATCCACCCAAAAACTATCATAGACCAATCGGTTCATATTGGCGAAGGTAGTGTAGTAATGCCTGGTGTAGTGATTAACGTTGGTACTAAAATTGGTAAACACAGCATTATTAATACTTCTGCAAACATAGATCACGAATGTATTATTGAAGACTTTACACACATATCGCCAAACGCAACACTTTGCGGTAATGTCACAATTGGTCAAGGAACTCAAATTGGTGCTAGTGCTACTATAATTCCAAATATAAAAATCGGAAAATGGTGTGTTATTGGAGCTGGATCTGTTGTTATTAAAGACGTACCAGACAATACAACTATTGTAGGTAATCCCGCTAAACCTATTAGATAGTATTACTTTTTTCGATTACAATCGAAAAAAAACACTACTTTTTTCGATTACAATCGAAAAAAAACACTACTTTTTTCGATTACAATCATAATTTTAATGTATTTTTGTCAAAAATCAAGAAATGATTTATCGAATATTAAAAGAAAACATACTACAATCTTGTAATAAAGGGAAAGCAATTATTCTTTTAGGACCAAGGCAAGTTGGCAAAACAACACTATTAAAAGATATTGCAAAAAACAAAAAAGACACTTTATGGCTTAATGCAGATGATTTTAAAATTAAAACACTCTTTGAAATCGCGTCAATATCTCAATTAAAAAGTATTATAAAAGATGCGAAAACAATTATTATAGATGAAGCACAAACTATTAAAGACATTGGCTTAAAACTAAAAATTATTATTGATGAGTTTAAAAACACACAAGTTATTGCAACAGGCTCATCTGCATTTGATTTAGCAAACGAATTAAACGAGCCTTTAACTGGCAGAAAATTTGAATTTCAAATGTACCCAATATCTTTTGAAGAAATGGTAGAGCAAACCAATTTACTAAGCGAATTAAATCAATTAAATCACAGAATGGTTTATGGTTATTATCCAGATGTTGTAGTAAACCAAAATGATGAGAAAAGAATTTTAAAACAATTAGCTGATAGTTATCTTTTTAAGGATATATTAATTTGGAATAAAATAAAAAAATCAGATAAAATAATTAAACTTTTGCAAGCGCTTTCTTTTCAAATAGGCAACCAAGTTTCGTACAATAACATTGGCAATTTAATTGGTTTAGACAGCGAAACGGTAGAGAGATACATTATACTTTTAGAAAAATCCTTTATTATTTACCGTTTAAGTTCTTTTAGCAGAAACCACAGAAGCGAATTAAAAAAATCTCGTAAAGTTTATTTTATAGATAACGGAATTAGAAATGCAGTAATCAGTAATTTTAGTAACTTAGCTTTGCGAAATGACATTGGTGCCTTATGGGAAAATTATATTATTAGCGAACGAAAAAAATATTTAGAATATCATAACATATATGCAAATACTTATTTTTGGAGAACAAAAACACAACAAGAAATAGATTATATTGAAGAAATTGACGGACAAATTTATGCATACGAATTCAAATGGAATAAAAATGCGAAAGCAAAATTTCCTAAATCATTCCTAATAACATATCCAAATGCAATAACAAAAATAATAACTCCTGATAATTATTACGAATTTATAACAAATCAAAATGAATAATAATAATAATAATAAAATTTGGCTTTCTTCACCACATCTAACAGGCGAAGAACAAAAATATGTAAAAGAAGCCTTTGATACCAATTGGGTTGCTCCTTTAGGCCCAAATATTAACGGATTTGAAAAAGAAATTTGCGATTATACTGGCGCAAAAAATTGCACTGTTTTAGTTTCAGGAACTGCCGCTATACATTTAGGATTAATATTATTAGGCGTAAAACAAGACGATGAAGTTATTTGTTCTTCCTTTACTTTTTCAGCTTCCGCAAATCCAATTTGTTATTTAAAAGCAATTCCTGTTTTTGTAGATTCAGAGAAAGACACTTTTAATATGTGCCCCATTTCATTAGAAACCGCCATTAAAGATCGAATAAAGAAAGGAAAAACACCAAAAGTAATTATTGTAGTACACCTTTATGGAATGCCTAGTAAAATGAATGAAATTATTAAAATTTCAAAAAAATACAATATTCCAATTTTAGAAGATGCCGCCGAAGCTATTGGTGCAAACTACAAAGGGATAGCAATGGGAACAATGACAGAAATAGGCATCTATTCTTTCAACGGAAACAAAATAATAACCACTTCTGGTGGCGGTGCATTAGTTTCTAACAATCCCGAATACACAAAAAAAGCAATTTTTTTAGCGACACAAGCACGTGATAATGCACCTCATTACCAACATAGTGAAATAGGTTATAATTACCGTATGAGCAATATTTTAGCAGGTATTGGTCGCGGTCAATTAGAAGTCTTAAAGGATAGAGTTAAAGCACGTAGAGCAAATTATGAATTTTATAAAGAAAATTTAGCAACCATAAAAGAGATAACTTTTACCGATGAACCAAAAGGATTTTATTCCAATCGTTGGTTAACTGTCATTTTAACAGATAGCTTTACAACTCGTGAAAAAATAAGACTTACTCTAGAAAAAGAAAGCATTGAAGCAAGACCTTTATGGAAACCTATGCACTTACAACCTGTTTTTAAGAAATACCCAGCGTATACCAATGGTGTTTCAGAATATTTATTTGAACGTGGCTTGTGTTTACCAAGCGGTTCTAATTTAAGTAAAATAGAATTAGAACGAGTAGTAAAAGCAATAAAAGATTGTTTTAAATAATTAAAAACCATTTTAAAATAAAAAACTTTTCACCATGAAGTGAAAAGTTTTTTGTCGGGGTGGCAGGATTCGAACCTGCGGCCTCCACGTCCCAAACGTGGCGCGATAACCGGGCTACGCTACACCCCGAATTACAATTTAAAACAATCCAAAATTTAAATTCGACTGCAAATATAATATTTAATCCATACCGAGCAATTTATTTCTTAAAAAATATTTAGCTTGTTTACTTACTCAAAAGCCAAACTATAAATTCGATGTATCGAATCGGACAATTCGCCAATACTTACTATCCTACTTTTTCGAATCGTTTCTTTACCTTCAAAAAAAACTAAAATAGTTGGTTCTACAAAAACACTAAAACGAGCTGAAATTGTAGGTGTTTTATCCATATCTATAAAGTAAAATGGAATTTTAGGATAATTATTTTGTAATAATTGCTGTACTTTTGGTCCTAATACTTCTCCCACATTACAAGTAACTCTAGAAAAATAAAATAAAACACCAATCTCCTTTTTCAAGATGGTATTAAATATTACTTCGTTATCTATAATTGTATAATTCATTTGTAATTATTTTATATCTTATCGTCTAAAAACGTTCAAAAGTAATAGATGTATTGCATAATTATGTAATTAATGTTACCTATTATAATGTTATCAAAAAATTTGATAGTAAAAGTAATTTTAATTTAATTGAAATAGAGTAATTTTGTAAAACAATAATAAACATCATATAAAATGGAAAGAATAAAATGCTTAATTATAGGATCTGGACCTGCAGGATATACAGCTGCTATTTATGCTTCAAGAGCAGATTTAAAACCTGTAATGTATACAGGAATGCAAATGGGCGGACAATTAACAACCACAACGGAAGTGGATAATTTTCCTGGTTACCCTAATGGAACCGATGGAACTGCTATGATGGAAGATTTAAAAAAACAAGCAGAACGATTTGGTACCGAAGTCCGTTTTGGGTTAATTACCAAAGTTGAATTTAGTACCGAAATTGGTGGGATTCATAAAGTAGAAGTAGATAGCGAAACAATCATTGAAGCAGAAACTATTATTATAAGTACTGGAGCAACTGCAAAATATTTAAACATAGAAAGCGAACAACGTCTTATTGGCGGTGGTGTTTCGGCTTGTGCTACTTGCGATGGCTTTTTCTATAAAGGACAAGACGTTGTTGTAGTTGGCGCTGGTGACACTGCTGCCGAAGAAGCTACTTATCTAGCAAACATTTGCAAAAAAGTAACTATTCTAGTTCGTAAAGACTATATGAAAGCTTCAAAAGCAATGCAAAAAAGGGTTGCTAATACGGAGAATATTGAAGTTCTTTTTAATACCGAAATAGACAAAATTTTAGGTGAAAAAACAACCTTTGGTGATGAAGTGGTAATTGGTGTTAAGGCAATTAATAACCAAACTAAAAAAACGCATGTTATTGATGTAACTGGTGTATTTATTGCTATTGGACATAAACCAAATTCCGATTTATTTAAAGGTGTTTTAGATATGGATGATGTGGGTTATTTAATTACCAAAGGTAAATCTACTAAAACAAATTTACCAGGTATTTTTGCCGCTGGTGATATTCAAGATAAAGAATATCGTCAAGCAGTAACTGCTGCAGGAACTGGCTGTATGGCAGCTTTAGATGCCGAACGTTATTTAGGTTCTTTAAAATAAAGAAACACTATTTATAAAAAAACTTCTTGTTGGTTTCAAGAAGTTTTTTTATGCGATACTTTCTTCTTTCAAATTAACCGTTTTAAAGAAATAAAGTATATTCAAAATAGCAATCAAAAATAACATTGCTCCAAATTGATGTAAAACTCCTAAGACAATTGGAACGCTATACAATATGGTAAATACACCTAGCAAAAATTGTATGCTTATGGTTATTCCTAAAAAAAAAAGTGCTTTTTTTTGTATAATAGTATAAAACCCTCTTTTTACATGCATTACAATATAAAAAACTAAAATTAAGACAATAACTGCCAACCAACGATGTATAAATTGAATGGTATAAGCATCGGAAACTAAGGCTATAAAACCTTGTTCTTGAAAAGCTTCATCAATAACATTAGGCAACCATTCTGTACCCATTTTAGGAAAGGTTGGATAGAATTTTCCTGCTTTTAAACCTGCTATAAAAGCACCATATATTATTTGTATGATGGTGAAAAAAAGTAAAATTTTGGTCCAAAAATAAACTTTTTTAGTTTTTTTATTGGGTAAATTTTTATTTGGGTATAGCAAACTTAACATTACCAAATAAATGTAAGCTATTAAAAACAAAGCAGTAACTAAATGAAATGCCAACCAATAATGGCTCACATGCGGGTTATCTCGTAAACCACTTTTAACCATAAACCAACCAATAACGCCTTGCATACCGCCTAAAAAGAAAATTACCAATAAATGGTATATTAATTTTTTAGACTTTATTTTTTTTGTAATTAGGAAATATAAAAACGGAATTAAAAAAACAACTCCCGCTATCCTACCCAATAAACGATGCGAATACTCCCAAAAAAATATTTCTTTAAAATCGCTTAAAGAAAAATGATAATTTAATTTTTTGTATTCTGGTGAGGTTTTATATTTTAAAAATTCGGCTTGCCAAGAAGCTTCATTTAATGGAGGAACCACTCCTGTAATAGGCTTCCAAGTTACCATGGACAAACCAGAATTGGTTAATCTTGTTATACTTCCTAAAATAAGCATTGAAGCAACTAACAAACAACCAATTAATAACCAAACTACAATTTTTTTATCATTTTTTGAAATGGAATTTCTCACTTTAATCGAATTTTTTTTGTTTTAATTCAAAATCTTCTCCTAAATATACTTTTCTAACCATAGCATCGGCAGCTAATTCTTTTGGTGTTCCTTCTTTTAAAATGCCACCTTCAAACATTAAATACGTTCTATCGGTAATTGCCAAGGTTGCTTGTACATCGTGATCGGTTATTAAAATACCTATATTTCTGTTTTTTAACTTAGCTACAATACTTTGAATATCGTGTACTGCAATTGGATCAACTCCTGCAAATGGCTCGTCTAATAATATAAATTTAGGGTCCGAAGCTAAACATCGTGCAATTTCGGTTCGTCTTCTCTCGCCACCAGATAATAAATCGCCTCTATTTTTACGAACGTGACCTAAACTAAATTCTTCAATTAAGGATTCTAATTTTTCTTTTTGTTGCTTTTTAGATAACTCTGTAAATTGAAGAATAGACATAATATTATCCTCAACCGATAATTTACGAAAAACAGATGCTTCTTGTGCTAAATAACCTACGCCTTTTTGAGCGCGTTTGTACATAGAATCATTAGTAATATCTTCATCATTTAAAAATATCTTTCCTTCATTAGGCTTAATCATACCAACAATCATATAGAAAGAAGTTGTTTTACCAGCGCCATTCGGGCCAAGTAGACCTATTATTTCTCCTTGCTCAACAGCTACCGAAATACCTTTAACCACTTTACGGCTACCATATAATTTTTCAATATTCTCTGCTCTTAGAATCATTTGTTGACGTATTTATTTGTAGATTTTTTTATTATTTTGCTAATGCAAAAATAGACGAAACCAGTTTTACTTATACTAATTATTAGTTAATTTATTTAACCGATACTTTTTGCTGTTCTTTTAATTGCTTTTTTAAAACCCTACCAGAAATAAAGATACTTACTTCATATAAAATCATCATTGGTATAGATACAATTATTTGACTAATTAAATCTGGCGGTGTAATGATACCAGCCAAAATCAATACTAATATTAAAGCGTATTTTCTGTATTTTCGTAAAAAAGCTGGTGTTATTAAGCCCATTTTTGATAGGAAATAAATAACAATTGGCAATTCAAATATCATGCCTGATGCTAAAACAGAAGCTTTTAACAAACCAATATACGAAGCTAAATCAATGTTGTTTTTTACCTCATCGGAAACACGATAACTTCCTAAAAAATTAACCGATAATGGTGTAATTATATAATAGCCAAATAAAATACCTAGAAAAAACAAAAAAGAAGAAATTACAATAAACATACCAGCGCCTTTTTGCTCTGTTTTATATAATGCTGGTTTTATAAATTTCCAAACTTCCCAAATTATAAACGGAAAGGCCATAATAAAACCTACTGCAATGGATGTCCAAATATGTGCCGAAAATTGCCCTGCCATCGTTCTACTTTGTACAACAAATGGTATTTCGTCAATACACAAACCTTCTGTACCAAAACTTTTAGACAAGTTACACATAAAACGATAAGTCCAAAAATCAACACTTTTTGGCGCTAGAATAATGCGATTAAAAATGAAGTTTTTCATGAAAAAAGCTATCATTCCAAAAATAAATATTGCGCCTGCAGAGCGTACTAAAGTCCATCTTAATTCTTCCAGATGGTTTAAGAAAGACATTTCTTTTTTTTGCTTGGTCATAATTTTATTACAGAAAACAAAAATACATTAATAAACTAAAATCCTTTTACCTGTTTACTGTTTTTTAAGAGAATCCGTTTCCGACTTCATTGCGTTAATTTTTAATTTTAATTTTTTTATTTTTAAGGAGTCTAATTCCGCTTCTAAAGCTTTTATTTTATCCTTTGCAGATTTATTAATAACGGAGTCGACTTTCTTATTATTATTTTGAAAGAGAGAATCTGCTACTCGTAACAAAACATTTTCTTTTAATTTTGCATCTATCAAATCTTGCTCGTAAGTATGCGTTTTGAAATATTCTGAATTTGGTTCGCTTTCTCTCCAAACAGAACTCAATTGCTTATAAATTGTTGCATCCCATTGTTTTGGTTGCTTTACATCTACCCAAATTACATCTCTAAACTCCACATCAATTATAGCAACATCTGGTGTTGAAGAGCCGTCAAATTTTTTGCTATCTTTTCTTTTTGCAGCAATGGTTGAAATCACAAAAAGTCTTCTTTTACCAGCAATATCTCTAATATATGGTCTAAATTCTACTGGTTTATTTAAGGTCCAATCGTATTCTTTACGAGATTCCATCACCTTTAAAGGCATTGCCGAAACTCCTGCCAAACCTTCTTTAGTTTTGGCATGATTGTAATACATCATATTTTGATTACCATCGGCAGGAATAAATACCGAGAACGACAAACTGGTTCGCTCCTCGCCTATTGGCTCTAAACCAAACCAGTGATATAAACCGTTATAGGCATTGTCATTTACGCCATCAAAATTAAAATCGGTTACGAATGGTTGCTGATTTTGATCGTCTGTTAAATCAGGTATTTTAACCGATGTATGCATTTTCCAAGGTAATGGATCGGTAAAACCACCCAAAAATTTAAGTGATTCGGCTTGTAATCGAGATACTTTTTCCGATAAAGTATTTTGACGTAATAAGTATGGATGATTTTTCATTTTTTTAGCTGAAATATACGTTCCTTTACCGAATAACAAGCGTTGAAAATAATCTTTTGAAGTATGCTTACCACTTTCAATTACCATAACTCCTCCAAAAACAGGATATGGAAATAAAAATCCTTTCCATTTCACTAAACTAACCACTTGCACCCATTTACTAGCATCATCTTTCATATAAAAAACCTCTTCTGGTTCTAGATTTATATATTGCCAAGGATTGAATTTCTGTACAACAGCATTGTAAGTGTTTCTACTAAATTTCAAGGATTCGCCAATTGAAAAAGTTACTTTTTCTCTATTACCACCTGCAAAACGGGGAAAAGCCGTAGTACTTGGTACTGCAAAAACTTCTTCAATATCATCGCCTATCCGCTGCATTATGTATTCTTTTGCTGGTTGCACAGCCATTGTCCATTTATTTACACCATCTATTCTAACTAATTGTGGTGCCGAAACTTCTTCGGTTTCACCAATAGATTCGTACGCCATTGTAACGATATTATTATAAGGCTGA
>CAZOQL010000037.1:10998-20300 GCA_964582005.1 uncultured Flavobacteriaceae bacterium
TTTCTAGTTAATGGTAATTTTGAAATTTCGGTAAGCTCTAAATTTTTAAAAACATTGTACTTTTGCATATAGGTATACATTCCTGTTTTTGCACCAACAAAATAAAGGATTCCAAAAAGTACAAGCATAATAATAAAGTTTATTATTTTACCCATACTACTTTCTGCTCTTCTTATTTTACGGAAGGAAAACCAAATTACAAATAAGATAAATAATAGTATGAAAATATATTTTCTTAAAAATAATATATACGGTTGAAAATCGTCTCGCATTATAAATAATGTTGCAAATAACAAGAAAGCTACTACTAATAATAGGACTTTACTTTTTGTGCTTCTATTCCAAATTCTTTTTAACATGTTTTTTAATTGTTTAGTTGTTCAACATTTATTTTTAATAGCATGGCTCTTTTCTTTTTCATCTTTCTCTTGCTTTATTGTGGAATCGTTTATTTGTTTAATTTGTTAACTATTGAACATTTGTCTTTGCTATTAAAGTTCATTTTTCTTTCGTGTTTTTTTTACTATTTGTTTAGTTGTTGAATCGTTTAGTTGTTTATTCGTTAACTGTTCAACACTTATCTTTAATAACACGTTTCTTCCCTCTTGCTTCTTACCTCTTGCTTCTTACCTCTTGCTTCTTATGTCTTTCCTTACAACAACCCTTTGTCTTTTAAACGATCTCTTCCACTTTTTTTAGTAGTTTCTTCTTTGCTAGCTGATTTTTCTTTTTTTATTACAGGTTCATCTTCTCCATCAAAAGTATCTTCAATTTTATTTTTAATTTCTTTGGCTTTTTTAGTTACATCTTCGGTTAAATCTTTAATAAAATCTTTTCCTTTTTCAATGGATTCGTCTATAGTTTCTTGGCTATGATCTAATTTCTCATTGGCTACAACGATTAAAGATGCAAAATACGTTCCAACAATAGTTCCAACAACACTTGTTGCAAATAATTCAAACATAAATGGTATTGGCGTCAAGTATTTAATAATTAATGCCGCTACTAAAAAGGACAATGCCACAACAACCAAACGGATTAAGAATGGTTGCTGAAATAAGAAGCCTTTCCTGTCACTTGGTTTCATTTGTGAATTTTTAGCATGTGTAATGCTATTTACCATTCTATATAAGTAGTTATTTTTAGATTCTCTCCAGTACAAAAGAACACCAAACATAGCGGCAATTGTAAAAAATATTAATTCAGTTACTATCATTTTTTTTTGTTTTTTTGATTTGGTTATTTGTTCAATTTTTAATTGTCAAATTAATTAATCACTCCTTCTTCTTTAATATATTCTATTACCCAATTTTTATACGATTCTCCCCAAGTTTCATATTTTTCATAAAAGGTTTTTTTATCGTATTTAAACATTTTTAATGGATCTTTTGGGGCAATTTTAACCAACAATTTCCAAATTAATTGTTGCTCATCTTCTAACAAAGATGAATGTGGTTGGTACATAGCTTCCAAAATATCTTCGTAAATAAAGGTAGTGATTTTCACGTTATCATCAATATTTGATTTTTCTACATAACGCTCTACACACATTAAATATTTACGAGCATCTATATCTAATTTATTTAAGTAATTTTTAAACAAATTTACATTGTCTAAAATCTCTTCCATTGGATGGTCTGTTTCGGTAAATAATTGCGAAAAAATATGCTTTTTAATTCGCTTGTAACGTTCGGTTAAAACTGCTTTATCTAAATCATAATTAACAGCAACATAGTCTTTTAGTTTGTCTAATAATTCATTATCATCTTTATGAAAAATAAGTACTTCATAAGTAGAGTTTTTTATAGCTTTATTACGCCATTCTTCCGATTCAAATACTAAAATTGGCGTTGGAAAATCTTTAAAAACAAAAACACCGCCAAATGCTTTGGTATAAAAAGAGCTAGTTTCATAGGTTAATTTTGCTAAATCTAGGTTACGAAAACGCAAATCACCGTATTTTTTGACCGATTTCACTATTTTATAATGCAATTTTTCGTTTACAAAATTATTAGCTTCATTAAAAGTTGTCACTAATTGCTGTTGTTCTTTTTGGACACTTTCCAAATCATTTATTAAATTAAAATGAATGTCAATATCTTTATATTTTAACAAGTCGAAGGTTTCGTAAAAAACATCAATTTTTTGATTAAAATCAACACACAAAGCAGATTCTTTGGTAATATCTTTTATTTCATTTTCATAAGTGCTAAAAATTAAATCCATCATTGCTTTATCAAAACTATGAAATGGTTCAAAAATCCATTTCCCTTTTTGTTTTGGTGAAATGATGATAGCATGTGGGTTTGCCTCGCCATTCATTAAATAATGGGTTGCGTTTCTTTCGGCAGCTATCTCTGGACTCCAACCTTTGCCATCAATTGTGAATTTTTCTAATTTAGTAGGTTTTATGCCTAACAGATGCAAGCATTTATTATAACGTTCAACTAAGAACCCCGAAATTTCGATGCCGTCTGGTTGAAATAATTTTGCTTGTTTTAATTTTTTCATTTTATTTTATTTTACCATATTAGGTACAATAGGTCACGTAGTTATTAATTGTAAAAGAACGTGAAAATTTTAAATTTTACAAAATTTATATGCTTCTTTTATCTCTTTTTAGACTGTTCTCGTTTTCCTTATTTTCTTTTCATTAATACATTTTCCTTATTTTCCAAACTCCTTTTCGGCAGCTAAACGAATATTCATTTCTTTAACTCTATTATCCACTTTTCGTTTAAAGTCTACATCGGCAATAATTGCCATATTATCTAAGTAACGAATCACTTCTTGCCTTCTAATGTCTTTAAAATCTAGTCCTTTCATGTTTTGACGCATCACATCTTGTAGCATCACCAATTTTGTATCATATTCTTTTCGTAAGAATATTTCAGGATTATCTAACCATTTTTCTGGTAAATTAAAATCCGTCAAACGCATAGAAACTGCTTTTTGGATGTTTCTAATATCACGTGAAGAGAAAAACGGAAAAACATGCTGAATTTCTTTATACAATTCCGCATAAAAAATGTGCTGCTTATCTTTGTACTTCTTTTCTACGTTATCGTAAATATCTAGAACACGTTGCTCTGTTGGTTTCTCGGTATGTTTTAAAATTTCCCCTAAGTTTTTTGCCAAACCTTGCTCACTTAACCACTTATAATCAGGGTTTTCCATATTTACAAAATCTGGTAAAGTTTTGTCTAATTTACGCCACCAAATATAATCTTGATCTAAAAAATCTGGAATCGTTCTTGCGCCATCAATCTTAAAACGACCTTGAATACGAGAAATTACTGCTTTATCTAACATTTCGGGCAAATTGGTAAACAAACCAACCGAAGAATTTCCGTAATTAACGGCATAAGCGCCTTCGGTATATCGTAAAAATACGCCAATTACTTCTTTAACACCAGCCGAAACTCCTTGTGCAGTTCGCTCTTGTAAATTATTTTCGGCATCATCAATTGGTGCAAAAATTAATTTGGTGGGATCTTGCATTGGCTTCATCCATTTTACCATTTTTTCGGCAGATCCACCTTGAAAAGTAGATATTAATGTATCTGGCATTGGATGAAATAAAAACGGAATATCTAACGCATCACTATATTCTTTTAGTTTGGTTGCAATAGCTGCAATTAGCATAGATTTTCCTGTTCCTGGAATTCCATACCCCATAAAAACAGGCATAAAACCACCTAATTCTTGAAACGGATTTTTCTTTGCTTTAAAATCATATGCCAGCATTCGCTCTGTTAATCGTTTTGCGAAATGCTTAGCATCTCGGTTACCAACAATTTGTTCAAATTGAATTTTATTGAATTCTACACTTTTTACATTATCATTAAAAACGGTTTCCCAACCAGAAACAGCAAATTCTGAATTTTCTAATTTATAGGTTCTATCTTCTAGTGTTTCGGTATAATTTAAAGAACCAATACGTTGGTTAAGCTCATCAAGCAACGCTTCAAAATAAACAACTGTAAAGTCGATAATATCTTGCTCTGTTTTTATAACATCTGGATGGTTTAAATACTTATCATAATAAAACAAACTACAAGAAACTCCTTTTAAAGGCGATAAAAAAGACAATTCAGGAATGCCTGCAAATTTATTTTTCATTACCGATAAATCATCGGATGCATCGTCTTTTAATTCAAATAAGGTATAATAAGCAAAGCCAAATAACATATAAGCAGTTGCGGTTTGCATTTTGGCTTCAAACTCTCTTTTTTGCAAATCGGCTAAAGAGGTTTTTCGTTCATTTAAAGCTGTAAAGCCAGAAGAATCATTGTAATTATCTTTCAACCAAATACCTATTGCAATTGCTTCTTGAATGTGCAGTAAGGTTTTATTTAATTTTAACGGAATTGCCAATGAGTTTGGCATTAATCGTTTCTTTAGTTTTAAAATAGTTTTAGAAACCGATGTTATTTCTACCGATGTACTACCTGTTGCTTTAGATAAATATAATAAGATGTTTTCTTGCTCTTTTCCTGCGGTCTTATCTTTACTTTTTGCACGAGAACTTTGCTCCCATTGTACCGATTTTAAATACGAAGATGCTTCGTTACGAAGATTTTCTAGTTCGGTTTTTTTTATTGGGAATGTTGAATTGTGCTCCATTTATTTGGTTGTTTTTTGGTTGTGGATTTGTTTATTTGTTTGGTTGTGGAATCGTTTATTTATTTAATTCGATAACCATTGAACTTTTAGTCTTTTCTCTTACATCTTGTATCTTGCATCTTCTATCTTCTATCTTCTATCTTGTATCTTGTATCTTGTATCTTGTATCTTGTATCTTGTATCTTGTAAAAATGATTTATTATTCACCAATAGGTCAATTAATTTTCTCTTTTGTTACAACATATTTTCTTTTATTTTCCTATTTTTAATGCAACTTACTATCAATTAGTCTTAAAAACTCCATACGAGTTTCTACATTTTTAAACGCGCCTCTAAAGCCCGATGTTGTAGTAACTGAATTTTGCTTTTGTACACCACGCATCATCATACACATATGAGATGCTTCAATAACTACAGCAACGCCATGTGGTTTTAAAACTTTATCAATTATAGTTACAATTTGATCGGTTAAGCGTTCTTGTACTTGTAAACGTCTTGCAAAAGCATCTACAATACGTGGTATTTTACTTAAACCAACTATTTTACCATTTGGTATATAAGCAATATGTGCTTTGCCAAAAAATGGCAATATGTGATGTTCGCAAAGGGAATATAATTCAATATCTTTAACGATAACCATTTCGCTATAATTTTCATTGAATAAAGCGGATTTTAATATTTCTTCGGGATCTAAATCATAGCCATGCGTTAAAAATTGCATTGCTTTTGAAGCTCGCTCTGGTGTTTTTAGTAAACCTTCTCTATCTGTATTTTCACCAACTTCTTTAAGGATAGATAAATAATTATCCTGAATTTCTTTGGTAGTTTCTATACTGTATTCTTCAAATTTTTTATAACTCATAAAACGAATGTTTTGTTGTTTTTAGAATTTATAAAAATACAAAAAAATACGAACTTAAATTTAAGCTCTAATTTTTATTTCAGAGCAAGCGCACATCTTTCTTAGTTGCTGATTATCAGAAAGTTGTTTTTATACTGATTTTGATATTTTTAAACAACTCTTCTAGCCTTATCTTTACAACAACTATTAACGTGAGAAGTACTGAATTTAAAACAAAAAAAACATGCATTGCGAAGATTAATCTAAGCAATGCATGTTTGTAATAGATAGTCTTTTACCAAGTGTAATTTTTTTTCTTCGCTTGGTTTTTAATAGCATTAATCATAACCGATTCTAATTCATCTGTAGTTGTATTTTTTTTATTTTTAGCAATGTGTTTTTGTCGTTTTACATTTACTGCTTTAATTTCTTTTTGAATTGCTAATCGCTCTTCTCTTTTTTTAGAAACGTACTTTTCTAACTCTTTTGCAGATTTGTTTTGTAACTCTTTTACTAGTTTTGTCTTATCTATTTTTTTAATATCAAAATCTTTTTCAGCTACAGCATCCACCAAATCCCAAGAGGTATTTCGGTATACTTTATTGGTTTTACTAACTGCTCTTGCAACGACAACTTCTTTACTTAATCCGTACGCATTGGCATCTTGTTTTGCTTGCAAAGCCATTTTTTTTCTTCCATTATTACCATAACGAATGTACGTAGTGTTCAATTTTTTATTTAATCTTATAATAATATCATCATAAGGCGTTGCTATATGTACAATGGTTTTGTTTTGATTTATGGTTAAATATTCGCCTTTACCTAAAGTTGCTGCATTTTTCCATTTGCCATAAACGCCGTTTTTATAATCACCACAAAAAATGGTATTTACCACAATATCTTTTTCTACGGCATCTTTAATTGCATTTTCATAAGAAATTTTACCTTGTGTAAAAGACTCGTTACCAGCTATAAAAATCATATTCAAATCGTTTTTATTTGTACCCCATTTTAATTCTTTTAAAGAAAATTGAATTACAGCACCACAAAATTCGCTTCCGCCATTGGTTTTTAAGGCAAATAAACGTTCTGAAATTTCATCTAAATCGCCACTAAAACCAATGACCTGCCTTATATAATTATCGTTTAATTCTAGTGCATCGTTGCCATATTCATATAACGCAATTTCTAAATTTGGTGTTACATGATCGTATTTAGCGTATGACAATTCATTTATAATTTTCCATAATTGCGCCTTTGCTTGATCTATTAAACCATCCATAGAGTTGCTCGTATCTAAAAGTAAAGCTACTTTTATACTTGTTTTTTTTGGTTTTGGCGTTTCGTTTAGTGCTAATAAAAATTGTTCCTTTTGAAGTTTTTTCGTTTTGATTTCTTTTGCTATGCAAGAAAATGTTAACATACTTACTAATAGTAAAATTGTGATTTTTATTGTTTTCATGTTTATATATTTTAATTAATAATTTTTTTATTTCACTTCAAAATTAAGAGGAATTAAAGGTTTAAAAAAGTCAAAATGAGGGAATACTACTTTTGAGTTAGTGAAATATCTATTTGAATGTGTAAACTCAAATATTTAGCTAAAGAAGTTTCTAAAATAACTGTTTACGGATCAATGCCATTTTAATAAACCTTAATAATATTGTAGATTTGTATTGAAAATTACCAATAATGAAATTAAAACATCCCTTTTTATATATTCTAATTTTAAGCGTTACTATTTCTAGTTTTTCGCAAAAAGAAACAAATAGTATTTCAAATAAAGGAATATATACTGATTTTGTAGAGGACGCTTTAGGAAAACGTTTGCAAGGTATTAGAGTTCGAGTTTTAGGTGGCGATTCGGACATTACCGATTCCTATGGAACGTTTAGTATTAAAGCAAAAATTGGAGACAAAATACTTTTAAGTAAAGATGGTAAGTTGATTAATTCCTATATTTATGATGGAAATAATCAATACGAATTGAATGATTTATCTAAAAAAACGGAAAGTAATAAACGCACATCAAATACTTCTAGAAAAAGTATCCGTAAAAGAACGAGTAATTCTTCTTTTAAATCTGCCATTGATTCCGCTAATTATTTAGTTAAAACAGCACCTGCAAAAAGTATTTTTTATATTGAAAAAGCATTACATGCAACTACCAATAAAAAAGAAATTGCACAGGCGTATGAAACTTTAGCCGATGCTTTTTATAATTTAAAACAATATGATTTAGCTGAAAGTAACTACCAAACAGCATATAAAAACAAAAAAAAATCTATTGCCATACAATTAAAATTAGCCGCTACCTATTTAAAAAACGGAAAGTATCCTAATAGTAAAGTGCTTTACAATAAAGTTCTTAAAAATAAAAAAATAACAGCACTACAAAAAATAAATGCATCTATTGGTTTGGTAACTATTTATAAATTTGAAAAAAATTACGACAAAGCAACATTGCATTTACAAAATGGTTTAGAGCTTGCAAAAAAATACCAAATAGCTTCCAAAATAACCGATATAAACTCAATAATGGCAGAAGTTTTAAATTTACAAGGAAAGGTTTCTACGTCAAAAGGCTATATGGATAAATCGGTTTTATCTGCCAAAAAAGAAAGTAAAAAAAGAAGTATTATTCAAAATAATATTGCGGCAGATTTTTATAAAAAAAACAACAATCCAACCAAAGAAATTAAACTGAGAAAAGTAAATTTAAAGACTTTGGAAGAAAGCGAGTTGGAAATGGAAATCATTCCTATTCCAAAATCAATAAGCAAACAAAAAGTTAAATACGAAATAGGAAATGCCTTAGAAAAACAAAAAAAGTACCATGAAGCAATTCAGTTTTTTACCGAAAGTGCTGCCGATGCCAATAGTGTTGCAGATATAAAAACCGAAAAAGAAGCCATACAAGGTTTATCAGAAATTTACGCAAAAATTGGCGATGATAGTAATGCGCTACTTAACTACCAAAAATACACCAAATTAGTAGATTTAGTCTACCAACAAAAAGAAGTTGAAATTACAAAAGCAATTGCTTTAGGCAAAGAATTAGTTGCTAAACAAAGTCGGATTTTTGGTTTAGAAAAAGACAGAGCATTGAGCCAAAGTAAACTCAACCTATACAATACCGAGCAAGAATTAATTATCGAGAATTACCGTAGGCAAAAATGGATAATCTACTCTTTACTTAGTGGCTTGTTATTACTATTGCTTTCGCTTTTTTATATGTTTAAAAGTAACAAGCAACGAAAATTGGCAAATAATTTATTGGCTTTAAAATCTTTACGAAGTCAAATGAATCCACATTTTATATTTAATGCTTTAAACTCGGTAAATAGTTTTATTGCTAGTAATGATGAACGAACAGCTAACCGTTATTTAACCAACTTTTCTACACTTATGCGTAACGTTTTAGATAATTCAGAACAAGATTTTATTCCTTTAGCAAAAGAAATGGAGTTATTGCATTTGTATTTAAACTTAGAACACGCTCGTTTTGATGATAAATTTGATTTTGAATTTAACATTGACGATTCCGTTACAATAAAGGACTTTCAAATTCCGCCAATGCTATTACAGCCTTATGTTGAAAATGCAGTTTGGCACGGATTACGTTATAAAAAAGAAAAAGGTTTATTACAAATAAACATCACACAACAAGATAGTGAAAATCTAAAAATAACGATTTCCGATAACGGAATTGGTCGTAAAAAATCCAAAGAATTGAAGTCTAAAAATCAATTAAAAAACAAATCAAAATTAATAAAAAAAAAAAAAAAAAATATTAATATTTTAAATAAAAAATATAAAAATAAAATAAATATTT
>CAZOQL010000038.1:0-20235 GCA_964582005.1 uncultured Flavobacteriaceae bacterium
CCAAAATGATATTTACCTCTTTTCTTTAACCAAGTACCATCTTTATCTACACTATCGGCATAATCCTTTTTAACTTTAACTTTTTCTTCTGACCTATCTTCTGTAGCTTTATGATTTGTTTTTCCTTTAGGACGCAAAGGTGTATCAATAACACTAGCATCTACAATTAATCCTCTTTTTACTATAATATTATGTGCTTCTAATTGTGAATTTATCGATGAAAACAATCTTTCAAAAGTTTTGGTTTTTGTTAAGGCTGTTCTGAATCTACTTAAAGTACTGTGGTCAGGAGATACTTGTTCAATTGTCATTCCGCAAAAATAACTAAACGAAAGACTGTCATTAATACGACCTTCTACTTCATAATCGCTCAATCCATACCAACTTTGCAAAAGATACATTTTAAAAAGTAATAAGCCATCATAAGATGGTTTACCAACAGCACTTTTACCTTTGGAATAATCAATATCTATTATTTTTGAAATAGTATTCCAATCTATAATGGTGTTAATTTGACTAAAAAATACTGTTTTTATTTTTACTTACCTATTTTTATTGTTTTTGGTATTCGTGATGTGCTTCGCAGTTCTTTAACCTAAATCGCAAATACGACCTGCTAATGTAGGTTGTTTGTATATTTCCATAATCAAACATACATTTAATTAACTAATAATCAGTGAAATAAATGGTTATTTTGTTAAAAATTGTAACTCTTTTTACCTTGCAACGGTCTTTATACTCAACGTTTTTTTTTATTTTAAAAAAAATGTAAATTTTTAAAGATCTTTTTTATTGTATATACGCTTAATCACGACTCTCTGTAATGCTAGTTATTATTAGCCTGTCGAATATTTTCTCTCCAAAATCTCTTCTGTTTAGCTTGTAAACAAACTCATTTAGATATAATTGGAGGTATTTACCCTTTATTTTATGATAATTTTCTAAGAAATTTCTTTTAGCGTTTGAGATGAATATATGTACCCATTTTAACGTTTCTTTTGTGGTTTCCTTACTTGATTTCTCTGTAATATGTAATTCTACAAAATCTGAAATATCAACATACGAAGTGCTCTTGTCCGTAAAAACAATACTTCTCTCGTCCAAATACTCTTGTATAGTTTCATTAACACCTTTTACTTTGTGGTCTGTTAGTACTTTTGCTTTAAAAAAACCACATTGACTGGATTTCGTTTTATTTTCAAGATTTTCTAAAGGCGTACTTTCTGCCATAACCATAACGTTTCTCTTAGTTTTTACTTCCACGACCTGCCTTTTGATTTTGATGTTCTTGTGAGGATGCTTCAATTGTAAAATAATATTCGTCTGCTTCAACCATACCTTCTAAAGTATATCTATCTTCTCTTTCTTCCATTGCTTTACGTAATTTATGAACCATTGCCCAAACTGGTTCGTAACGCTTTAAACCTAATTGTCGTTGTATTTATTTACTTGAAAAGCCTTTCTTTGTAGCGGTCATTAAAAACATCGTTTTATACCAAAGTAAGAAACGATAATTTCGAACTTTCCATTATTGTTCCGCTACGCAATGAGGTTCTAAACTTACAAGGTTTACATTGGTAAGACCATTTTCCTTTTAGTCAGTAGTGGTCTTTTGAGGAGCAACCTTTACAAACAACACCTTACTTATCTCTTTCTTCTTTATAATGTAACCGACAACTCTCTTCATCAGTGAAATTTCCTGTAAAACTAAATAGATTCATAGTTTATAGTATCTTTGAATTCAAGTAAATACACAACTTTTAGGTGAACTTACGGATATGTAATTATTTTTTTATAAATTTTAATTTTTGGGAGAATAGCTACACACAATTGTATTTTTTTATATATATTTACGACTTAATACTAATTTTTTAAAATGCAAAAAAAAATAAATTTATTTCTCGTACTTACAATATGTGCTTTATTACTACACGCACAAAATAAAGAAGAAATTCAGAAAATCAATCAACTAAGTAATACGCTTATACTGAGTGAATTACATAGTAAGTTCACTAAGAAATCTGCTGAAGACAAAATTTACGCTCTCAAAATGGCAAAAATTAATAATTGGCCTATTACTAAAGTTGAAAATGGTAATTACATGGAACTAATAAGGGTAGAACAAGGAAAGCCTCTCTATTATTCAACTCAAAACACAGGAGCTGCTAAATCTACAAGAGCCAATTTTCTACATAATAATGGTGGTCTTGGTTTAAATATTGAAGGTCAAAATATGTCTGCATTTGTTTGGGATGGAGGTCATGCACTTTCTAATCATCAAGAATTTATGATGGGTGGATCTAGTAAAATAATCGCTGCAGACACCAATGCACTAACAGATCCAACAGGTCAAAACCATGCAACACACGTAACAGGAACAATTATTGCAAAAGGAACTGATGCAAGCGCTAAAGGAATGGCTCCACAGGCTAATGCCTATGTATTTGATTGGAATAATGACTTAGGCGAAGCTGCATCTGCCACAAGTTTCGGAATGTTAATTTCTAATCATTCATACGGCGTTTCGTCCCCACCAGATTGGTCAATTGGTGCGTATATCGCTGAAAGTGCAAATTGGGATGAAATAATGTTTAATGCGCCTTTTTATTTAGTTGTTTCTTCTTCTGGAAATAATGGTTCTAATTCTTCTAATACAAATGGAGACCCTAATGGTGGTAGTGCTGGTTTTGACAAACTATATGGACTGACTACCGCTAAAAACACAATGATTGTGGCCAATGCTCTTGACGTTGCATTCGTAACTGCTCAAGGCGATATTTTTGGAGGGAATATTAATAGCTCTAGCAGTCAAGGCCCTACAGATGATTTTCGAATTAAACCTGATATTACAGGCAATGGCACAAGTGTGTATTCACCAATTTACAGCTCTACCAACTCTTACGATACATATGACGGAACATCCATGGCATCACCAAATGTTGCTGGATCATTATTGCTATTACAACAATTATATAACGAAATAAACAATGATTTTATGCTTGCTGCAACTTTAAAAGGTCTAGCTCTACATACTGCAGATGATAAAGGGAATTCAGGTCCTGATGCATCGTATGGCTGGGGCTACATGGACACTAAAGACGCTGCAGAAGTTATTGTAAGTACTCAAGAATTAATACAAGAAACTACGTTAACTGATGGTAATTCTTTTTCTTTTGATGTAGTTGCATCTGGATCAGAACCACTTAAAGCTTCTATTTCTTGGATCGACAAGAAAGGTAGTATAAATAGTAGTATCTCAAATGACCATACGCCAGTGTTAGTCAATGATTTGGATATTAGAATTACGAATGGAAGTAATACATATATGCCATGGAAACTAACTACTGTTAGTACAAATACAAAAGACGATAATAATGTTGATCCATTTGAAAGAGTTGATATCGATTCTCCTACAGCTGGAGCGACTTATACAGTTACTATATCTCATAAAGGCACATTAGATTCAGGTCTACAAAATTATTCTATCGTGGTAACAGGAATAACTTCTTCAACAGCTTCGGTAAACCAAAAAATACTATCCGATTTTAATATTTACCCAAACCCAACAAATAGTGGAATTATTAATATTGCACTAAATAATCCTAGTAATGGAAGACTCATCGTAACAAATATTCTTGGTAAAAAAATTGATGAACGAATCTTAAATAATGAAACAATTCAACAATTAAACTATTCTCATCTTGAAAATGGTGTTTATTATATCACTATAAATAATAAAAATTCAATAACAACAAAAAAATTAATTATTAAATAATATATCTATTATGAAAACAAAATTACTAATATTATTTTTAGCTCTTACCACAATTGGATATAGCCAATTTTGGACGGAAAAATCAACCGCTTTTACTACAGCTTCAAGAGGACTCTCACAAATAACTATAGCAGACTCGAACACAGCATGGGCAAGAGCTTATGATGGTAGTGGCGGTGGAGACACTAGCGCAGAAAGGGAGTTTACTAAAACCACAGATGGTGGTCAGACATGGACTACTGGTTTAGTCGATTTAGGAATAGCAAATAGCGGTCTAAGTTTTTCTGATTTTTTTGCATTAGATGCAAACACAGCATGGGCTGTGATGTATGGAACAACTATTTTTAACAGAGGTGGAATTTTTAAAACTTCTGACGGGGGAACAACATGGACAAAACAAAGCACAGCACAATATACTAATGGTGCCTCATTTCCAAATGTAGTATATTTTTGGGATGCAAATAATGGTTTTTGTCAAGGAGATCCTGTAGGTGGATATTATGAATTATATACTACCACTAATGGTGGAGTTAATTGGACTAGAGTACCTAGTGTAGGCATTCCTTCCCCTTTAAGTGGTGAATATGGTTATGTAGGACAGATAGAAGTATTAAATAATCGCATGTGGTGGACTACAAATAAAGGTAGAATTTTTATTTCTGATGACCAGGGTCTTACCTTTACCGCACACCAATCTCCTATCCCTGATTTTGGAGGTGCTGCTCCAGATGCTCCAAGAAATCCAGGTCTAGGTAGTGGTAATATTTCCTTTTTTAACGAAAATGAGGGTCTGTTAATTAATCAAGCTGGTGCGGTTTGGAAAACTAATGATGGTGGTCAAAATTGGATATCTGTAACAACCAATGGCAATATTTTTCCAAATTCTTTTGCTTGTATTGAAGGAAGTACTGCTGTTATTTCTTGTAATATTACAAGTAACAACTCTGGGTCGTCTTACTCTTTAGATAGTGGTGTAACTTGGATAGATATAGATACTCTTCAACATGGTGGAGTAAAAGCTAAAGATGGACTAATTCTTTCTGGTGGTTTCAATACTGATGCAACAACTGGAGGCATCTATAAATACACTGGTATGCAATTACCATTAACAACAAACGATAATATAATAACTACATTTAACGCATATCCAAACCCAGTAAAAAACATTTTTACTGTTGAAGGAATTGATACAATTACAAATATTAGTATATTTAACTTATTAGGACAAAACATCATGGAAGTAGTTCCTAATAAAAACAAGACTGAATTAGATATGAGCCCACTTAATAATGGAACTTATTTTGTAAAAGTCACTATTAATGGCACTATTGAAACCATGAAAATAATAAAATAGTAATCTTACTTTTTTTTAAAAAACTGTCTGAAAAGGACAGTTTTTTTTTGAACTTCATTATAACAATAACCTTACTTCTACGGTATGCAAAACAATACAGAATACATCTTTGGGATTAGAACAATTATTGAAGCTATAAACGCAGGTAAAGAATTGGAGAAAATTTACTTACAAAAGGATTTAAAAGGTTCCTTAATAAATGAACTTAACGGAATTATAAGACGAGAAAAAATTGCTTCTAGCTATGTACCTATTGAAAAATTAAACAAACTTTCTAAATTTCAAAATCATCAAGGTGCCGTTGCAAAAACATCAGCTATAAAATTTCATGACCTAGAAGAGTTAATTTTTAAGAGCCAAGAAAAAAAAGAAAAAAATAAAGACTTTGTGCCTTTATACCTTTTATTAGATCAAATAACAGATGTTCGTAATTTTGGAGCAATTATGCGAACTGCAGAATGTGCTAATGTTACAGGAATAATCATACCAAACAATGGTAATGCGCCAGTAAATGCAGATGCAATAAAAACATCGGCTGGTGCTGCATTTAATATTCCAATTTGTAAAGTAGAGCATATTAAAGATGCCTTATTTATATTACAAGCATCGGGTATTCAAATTGTATCGGTTACCGAAAAAACAGATCAATTATTATATTCTATTGACTTAACAAAACCATCTGCTTTAATTATGGGATCGGAACATCGTGGCATTTCGCCTTCTGTTTTGAAAATGAGCGATCAAAAAGCAAAATTACCAATGTATGGTACTATTGAGTCTTTAAATGTTTCGGTGGCTTGTGGTATTGCTTTGTATGAAGTGGTTAGACAACGTTTATAATTACGTAAAATATGCGCTATTTTATAGAACTCTCCTATAACGGAAAATATTTTCATGGTTGGCAAAAACAGCCCAATGCTATTTCAGTACAAGAAGTTTTAGAAAATGCTTTATCCAAACTACTTCAATGTGAAATGAAAATCACTGGTGCTGGAAGAACAGATGCTGGTGTACATGCCAAACAATTATTTGCCCATTTTGATACTGAAAATCACCTAGATGTTTTACATTTAAAAAATAGAGTAAACGCATTTATATCGGATGATATTAACATCCTACATATTAAAGAAGTTACTAATGAAGCGCACGCACGGTTTGATGCATCAAGCAGAAGTTATGAATATCATATTTATTTAGGTAGAGATCCTTTCTCTACCGATTTTACTTGGCAATTACATCATAAAAAAATAGATGTAAGTAAAATGAATGAAGCATCTGAATTACTTTTAAAATATACTAATTTTAAATGTTTTTCAAAATCTAAAACCGATGTTTATACTTATGATTGTAATATTTCGAAAGCTGAGTGGATTTTAAATGATAGAGACCTAATTTTTTATATAACTGCTAATAGGTTTTTACGAAATATGGTTAGAGCAATTGTAGGTACTTTATACGAAGTTGGTATTGGTAAAATGAGTCTAAAAGAATTTATAGGCGTCATTGAAAGTCAAGACAGAACTAAAGCGGGAATATCTGTTCCGGCAAAAGGGCTATTTTTAACAAAAGTTGCTTATCCTAATTCTATTTATAAATAGTACATTTGTACGTATAAATTATATATTTAGTTCCTTTAAATGAGTACTACAAAAGTTACTGGAAAAGTTTTTGATATAAAACTCTTTAAGAGATTGCTTTCTTATATCCAAAATTATCGCTTTGCATTTATCATTGCAATTATTTCTGTTTTGTTATTAGCTATTTTTGCGGCGATAAGACCAGTTATACTTATAAAAATGGTGGATGATTATATAAGTACAAAAAATGCAAAACAGGTTTTGAATTTTAGTTTACTAATGGTAGGTATCTTACTTTTAGAAGTGATATTCCAGTTTTTATTTATATTTTTTGCTAATTGGCTTGGGCAACATATTATTAAAGATATAAGAACACAATTATTTAAGCATATTTCTTATTTTAAAATGCACTATTTTAATACGACTGCTGTTGGTAAAATTGTTACTCGAGTGGTATCAGATATTGAAACTATTTCTAGTATTTTTGGACAAGGTCTTTTTATGATAATTAGTGATTTATTAAAAATGTTAGTTGTTATTGTAGTGATGCTTTTCATAAATTGGAGGTTAGCTTTAATTGTATTTACTGCCTTACCCATACTAATTTATGCAACTAAAATTTTTAAAGATGCTATGAAAGATGCTTTTAAAGAGGTTAGAAACGAAGTTGCCAACCTTAATAGTTTTGTACAAGAACGCTTAACAGGCATGAAGATTGTACAATTATTTAGTAGAGAAAAAATAGAATATAAGCAGTTTAAATCTATCAATAATAGACATAAAAAAGCTTGGATAAAAACAGTTTGGTACAATTCCATTTTTTTTCCAATTGCCGAAGTTATTCCTTCCATTGCATTGGGTTTTGTAGTTTGGTATGGTGGTTTGGATATGCTAAATACCGGTAACACCTCTTCGGGAGAGATAATTGGGTTTATTATGATGAATCAAATGTTGTTTAGACCTTTAAGACAAATTGCCGATAAATTTAATACCTTACAAATGGGTATGGTAGCAGCCGATCGCGTTTTTAAAATTATAGATGAGGATCAAAAAGAGCCAACGAAAGAACTAAATCCGTATCCTAAAAAGGAAAAACAAATAGAAGGAAATATTGCTTTTAAAAAGGTGTGTTTTGGTTATTCTAAAGAAGTAGAAGTTTTAAAAAGTATTTCCTTTAAGGTAAATAAAGGAGAAACAATAGCAATCGTAGGTGCAACTGGTGCTGGAAAATCAACTATTGTCAATTTACTGAATCGTTTTTATACCATTAATTCGGGTACAATTAAAATAGATACAATGGATATCTATGATATAGATTTACATCTGCTAAGAAAACAAATAGCCGTTGTATTACAAGATGTTTTTTTGTTTTCCGATACTATCTATAACAATATTACTTTAAAAAATGAAGCAATATCTTTAAAAGAAGTAATTAGAGCCGCAAAACAAATTGGTATTCACGATTTTATAATGACTCTACCAAACAATTATCAATATAACGTAAAAGAAAGAGGCGTAATGCTCTCTACTGGTCAAAGACAACTTATTGCTTTCTTACGTGCTTATTTGAGTAATCCTAGTATTCTTGTTTTAGATGAAGCGACCTCTTCTATTGATTCTCAATCAGAATTATTAATACAAAAAGCTACGGATTTACTAACTCAAAATAGAACTTCCATTATTATTGCACATCGTTTGGCAACCATAAGAAAAGCCAATAAAATTATTGTAATGGATAATGGTATTATTGTAGAACAAGGTACGCATCAAGAATTATTAAACAAAAAAGGGTATTACCACAATTTATATGAGATGCAATTTGCTACTTAAAATAAATTATTTCAACTATTCTAAATCTGTTTGAATTAATTCTATCAACTTATCGGTATCATCAAATAAAATGAATTCTCCATTTTTAATAAATGAAATTCTACCCGTTTCTTCAGAAACTGCAATAACTAAAGCGTCTGTTTGTAAAGAAACGCCAATGGCTGCTCTATGACGTAAACCAAATCTTGCAGGTATAACAGCATCTCTATCTACTGGTAAAATTACACGAGTTGCAGTAATTAAATTATCTTCAATAATAATAGCACCATCATGTAAAGGGCTATTTTTGTAAAAAATACTTTTTAAAATAGGTTCATTAACCTCAATTTGCATGGTATCGCCCGTAGTTTTAAAACTCTCTAAACTATTATTTCGTGCAATAACAATTAACGCACCCGTTTTGGTTTTGCCCATTTCTACACATGAATTAATTATAGCTTCCACATTAGTTGCAGAATTTACATCCGTTTTTAGGAAATTCATCTGTTTTAAAAAACCGCGTTTGGTTGCAAAACTTGTAGAACCTAACATTAATAAAAATTTTCTAATTTCTTGTTGAAATACAATGATTAAGGCAATAAAACCACCGCCAATAAATTTACCAAGTATATCACTTAGCATTTCCATATGCAACACTTGAGTTAATTTCCAAATTAGATAAATAATTGCTATTCCAAAAAAGATATTTATTGCGACTGTACCTCTAACTAATTTATAGATATAGTACAATAAAAAAGCAACTAATATAATATCTAAAAAGTCTAAAAACCCGAAATCTAAAAAATCTATTACATTCATTGCCGTAAATTTACAAATAATAACTGATTAAAGAATAGGCTTTATTTAGAGAAAATATATTCCACTTTTGATATTTTATCTTTGGGAATTAAATTTTCTATTTTAGATTTAGCCAACATATATTGTTGAAATGAAAGATCTTCTAAAAAAGCCATTTGTATAATCGGTAAACTATCTTGTTTTAAAATCTGTAGATCTAAAACATTATTCAAAATGGCAAATAAAATAGTGTCTGTTTTTTTATAAAATCGTTCCAACTCTTTTTCAGCAACAAATTTATAATTAATGGAGTCAAATTTATAAAATGACAATTTATCATTATTCGTATTTACATAACTAAAATAGTTGTAAACGCCACCATCATTATGAGGTGACTTTTCATTATGTTTAATTTTTAAACGTTCTGCCTGAGGTAAAACTTCTTTTATTAATAACTGTTTATCAATATTAAAAAGCCAATTTGTTGTTGAAATTCTGTTTTTTTCATTTAAACTTAAAGAACTATTTTTCGCATCATAGAACATCCATATTTTTGAATGATTATGCACTTCTTCCAATCCATTTAATGCTATTTTAGGAATTTTAACTTCTTTCTTCTGACAAGAAAATAAGATTACAAGTGTAATAAGTAAAAGTGATTTATTCATTTTTGGAAATTTATTATTAAATTAAGAAAGTTTTTTATTTCCTAATTTTTCTAATAGCAAAATTAATACAAATCCAATTATTGCCAAAACAATTGCTAGTGTTAATTGAGGATCTTCTTTATACTGAAAAGGTGAGATACTTATGTCTTCTAATACTTTTAATTTATCATTAATAACTTTGGATTGAATTACTTTTTTCCAAGGCCAAATTTTATTTAAAGAACCTATAACAAAACCCGTTAAAAAGGCCAACGTTGCATTTTTATAATGATCAAACAGCCATTTTAAAACTCTTGAAAAAGTCAGCAAACCTACAATAGCTCCAATAGCTAGCAAACTTATTTTTTTAATATCAAAGTTATGAATAGCATCTAAAGCTGGCTTATAAGCACCTAATAATAATAATATAAAAGCGCCTGAAATACCTGGTAAAATCATAGCACAAATTGCCAAAGCACCTGCTAAAATTAGGAATACAGAAGAGTTATTAATTTCACTTGAAGCTGGTATTGTTGTTATGAAATAAGCTGTAACTGCACCAACTAGCAATAAAAAAACAGCTAAAATATTCCATTTTGTAATTTGCTTGGCAATAAATAAAAAACTTGCTACAACCAAACCGAAGAAAAAAGCCCAAACCAAAATAGGTTTTGTTTCTACTAAATATTTAAAAACTCTAGCTAAAGTTAAAACACTAATCCCAATACCTAAAAACAAACTTAACAAAAAAGAGCCGTTTACTGCCTTAAAAAAAGAAATGAATCCTTTTTCTTTCCATAGTTTTAAATTGTGTAAATTAAAAGCATTGAGACTTTCAATCAACTCGTTATAAATACCAGAAATAAATGCAATAGTGCCGCCTGAAACACCTGGAACAACATCTGCTGCGCCCATAGCCAACCCTTTTAAACCTATTATAAAATACTCTTTTAATGTTCGCTGCATTATAATGTAAACTTGTTTAGTAATTCTTGCACTTGGGTATTTGTATACATTGTAGGGTATAAATTTTTTATAACAGTATGATACGAATAATCTAATTTTAAAGCATTTTCAAAATAAAATATAGCTTCATTGTTTTTTCGTAAAAGGTAATTTAAACCACTTACTCTATATATTATTTCAGCAGTATTTGGGTAACTTACTTTAGCTTCTTGCAAAATAACAAGTGCATCTTCATATTCACCTAAATAATGTAAAACATCGACTAGAGCTATGTATATTTCTAGGCGTTTATCACCTAAAGTGATCGATTTTTGAAATGCTTTAGATGCTTCTTCAAATAAATTTAACTTAATATTAATTTCAGCATATCTATTTAAAAAAGAAGATTTTTCAGCATCAACATCTAATGCTTTTTCGATAAAATACAATGCTTTTTGTGGGTTTTCATTCTTTAAATACAAATACGTTAATTGTAACCAAGCCTTATCTATCATAGGGTCTTCAACAATAGATTTATGGTAATATTTAATTGCCATTTTATCCTTTTGTAACTTCGTGTAACAAGTCGCTATTTGTAAATAAGTAAATGCTGTTGGGTCATCTAACTCTAAAGTAATCATGTAATTAGAAATAGCTTCTTCGTATTTTTTTTGAATTTCTAAAACATTTGCTTTTTCGACATAAGCGCCAATAAACAGTTCGTCAATAATAATGGCATAATCAAAAGCTCTAAGCGCATCATCGTACTTTTTAATCGTAATGTATTGTCTACCTAATTGATGCCAAGCAATTTCACTATATGGGTTTTCATCAATATAATTATTCAAAAACAATATTGCTTCTTGATTTTTATCATACATATCGTAACAATAGATGATATTATATAGTGCTGCATAATCTTCTAAATCTTCTTTTAAACAAAATTCAAAACTCTTTCTCGCAACATCAAAATCATCTAAAAACAAATATTCCATACCTAAAAGCGCATGAACATCTACTAAATCATCCGTTAGGTTTAATGCCTTTTTTAATTCTATAATAGCAGCTTTATGATTATTCATTTTAGAAAGAACAGCAGCTTTTTGAATGAATATTTCATCATAATTGGGATCGATACTTTCTAAATTAATTAATAATTTTTCGGCTAGCTTTAATTTATTTTCAAAAATTAGCAGTTCTACTTTAATCAGTTTTAAAGATATAGATGATGGATGTTGTGTTAAACTCAAAGCAATTGCCTTTTTTGCTAAATTTATTTTACCACTATCCATATAATAATAAACTATCTCTTCAAACTCTTCGGAATCAAAGAAATACACTTTATTAGATTGCAACATAGATTCAAACTTAGATAAGGCTAAATGGTCATCATCTTTTCTAAAATTTTGCATAATTTATCGTTTACATTATATTTGAAAGGTACACAAAGAGCGTGATGAAAAATCTGAGCAATCAAAATCTTCTTAACAAAATAGTTAACATCAAAATAGTCCTTTTAGTATGCATCTTGAAAAAGAATTTGCATTTTTAAACTATAAGTATTAATTATAAATCAATAATTACTAAATTGCACCACAATTACACATAAAATATGTCTCCAAAAAAATTACTTAACGAAAAAGAGATTCATATTATACTACATCGATTAGCTTGTCAATTAATTGAGAACCATACTGATTTTTCAAATACGATTTTAATCGGCATACAACCAAGAGGCGTTTATTTAGCAAATAGAATAGTTAGTTTATTAAAAACGGATTATGCTATTAAAAATATCACCTACGGTCAATTGGATATTACTTTTTACAGAGATGATTTTCGCCGTAGAGAAGAACCATTACAAGCAAACGCAACCAATTTAAATTTTGAAGTAGAAAATAAAAAAATTATCTTTATTGATGATGTTTTATTTTCAGGAAGAAGTATTCGTGCTGCATTAACAGCTATTCAAGCATTTGGCAGGCCAAAATCCATTGAATTACTCGTTTTAATAGATAGACGTTTTAGTAGAAATCTACCAATTCAACCAGACTATAAAGGACGACAAGTAGATGTGATAAATGCAGAAAAAGTAAAAGTTTCCTGGAAAGAAAATGACACTAAAGATGCTGTTTATCTTATAAAAAATCAAAAAAAATGAAACAACTAAGTGTCTCTCATTTATTAGGCATCAAATACCTTACAAAAGAAGATATTGACCTTATTTTTGAAACTGCCAATCATTTTAAAGAAGTAATCAATAGACCAATTAAAAAAGTACCTTCTTTAAGAGATATTACCATTGCAAATTTGTTTTTTGAAAACAGTACCAGAACCAAATTATCTTTTGAACTGGCCGAAAAAAGACTTTCTGCTGATGTTATCAATTTTTCATCCAACCAATCCTCTGTAAAAAAAGGAGAAACTTTAATTGATACTGTCAACAATATACTAGCAATGAAAGTAGATATTATTGTAATGCGACATCCTAATGTTGGCGCTGCTTCTTTTTTATCTAAACATATTAATGCAAAAATCATTAATGCTGGTGACGGCACAAACGAACATCCAACACAAGCACTACTAGACTCCTACTCTATCAAAGAAAAATTAGGAACTCTACAAGATAAAAAAGTGGTTATTGTTGGTGATATATTACATTCACGAGTAGCATTATCAAATATCTATGCTTTACAATTACAAGGTGCCGAAGTAATGGTTTGTGGTCCAACTACATTAATCCCAAAATACATCACTAGTCTTGACGTAAAGGTAGAAACTAACATCAAAAAAGCTTTAATGTGGTGCGATGTTGCCAATGTCTTAAGAGTACAACATGAGCGTATGGATATTAATTACTTTCCATCCATTAGAGAATACACCCAATTATTTGGCATAAATAGTGCCTTACTAAAATCAATCAATAAAGAAATTGTAATTATGCATCCTGGTCCAATTAATAGAGGTGTTGAATTTACTAGTGAAGTTGCTGACTCTCAGCAAGCTATTATTTTAAACCAAGTAGAAAATGGGGTTGCTATTAGAATGGCAATAATTTATTTATTAGCACAGCAAATTAAAAAATAATATAATGCAAGTAGAAAACAACGATAAATACACCGTTATAAAACTCAAATTAACTACTGATTTTAATTCCTTTTACGAACAATTTAATAGTAAAGTTAATACTTTAAAAGAATTAAATTTAATTATAGATTTTTCAGATTTCAATATACATATAACCGATTTATTAAAATTAAAGAAATTTGCACTAACGCAAATAGAGAGTGGCATATCTTTTGTAGTGATTAGTAAGGAAATAGACTTAGACAATTTACCCGATGAATTAATTGTAGTTCCAACTTTTCAAGAAGCAATTGATATGATTGAAATGGATGAAATGACTAGAAGTTTGGATTTCTAAATAAGTTTTAATACTTTTGATATATACAATGAAAAAAACACTATTTATATTATTGCTTTTAATCAGCTTTATTACATTTTCTCAAGAAAATGGAAAAGTTAAATTGCCTGTAAATATAATTAGCAGTATTAATGCCTATCCAAACCCTTTCAATCAACAAACCAGTATTAACTTTACTAGTTCTACAGATAGTAGTATGGACTTTTTAGTACAAGACCTTTTAGGCAACATTGTACATTCTGAAACTAAAATGATTACTAAAGGAAGAAATTCCATTTCGTTTTACAAAAAAAAATTAACTTCAGGTATCTATATTTACACCTTAAAAGGGAAAAATAAAATCATTTCTAAACGTTTTGTTATTAAATAGCCTATGTCTTTAAGACTTACTATTTTAGGATGTCATTCCGCTACTCCTAGAACAAACTCTCATACAACTTCACAATTTTTAGAAATAAATCATAGACATTTTTTAATAGATTGTGGCGAAGGAACTCAAATGCAATTGCGCAAATACAAAATAAAGTTCACTAAAATAAAGCATATCTTTATTTCGCACCTACACGGCGATCATTTTTATGGACTAATTGGCTTAATTTCTACATTTGGCTTATTAAACCGAGAAGCCGATTTACACGTATATGGTCCAAAAGGAATAAAAGAAATAATTCTATTACAATTAAAAGCATCAAAATCATATACCCATTATAAGTTGTTTTTTCATGAACTAGAATCCACAGAAAGTGAACTTCTATTCGAAGATGATAAAGTAGTAATTTATACCATACCTTTAAAGCATCGAATTTACACTAACGGATTTTTATTTAAAGAAAAATTAGGCGAACGAAAATTAAATATGACCGCTATTTCAAAAATAAAAGAAATTGAAATTTGCGACTACCAAAATCTTAAAAATGGTAAGGATTACAAAACACAACAAGGCAAAATTATTACTAACAAAACCTTAACTTATGATCCTGTAAACCCCGTAAGTTATGCTTTCTGTAGTGATACAGCTTACAATCCAAGCATCTGCCCTATTATTAAAGATGTGGATTTACTATATCACGAATCTACTTTTTTAAATGATAAAGAAAATCTTTGTAAAATTACGCAACACGCAACTGCAGCACAAGCCGCAAAGATTGCTAAACAAGCAAATGCCAAAACACTCATTTTAGGACATTATTCTAGTAGGTATAGTAATTTAATGCTATTTAAAGAAGAAGCTAATGTATTTTTTAACAACGTAGAACTCGCCTCCGAAGGCAAAATTTTTGAAGTGAAAAATTAATATTGCTTCGTATTTAATAAAGCAAGCGTACATGCTACTTCAAAATGTATTTTATTTTTAGTTAAAACTGCATAAAATTCTTCATTTTCAGTTCCTGGATTAAAAATTACGCGCTTTGGCTGTAAAGAAACAATGTAATTGTAATACGTATTTTGTCTTTTAGAATTTATATACAAGGTAACTGTATGTATATTTTTAAGTACTAACTTTTGTAGAAATTCCTTTGAATTTATAGGTGTAATTGGAACTCCCGAAACAATACCACTTCGTAAACCTATGGCTTTTACAATATGATTATTTACAACTAATTTTTTTATTACCATATTGGAATAACGCATCTCTTTTGAAGAAGCACCAATAACTAAAGTTTTTTTTGACATTGTTAAAATTCTGTTAATATGCATTAATTCTGTTACAAAACTAAACAACTTTCGTCTATATAAGTAGAACGGGTTAGATAAAACCATTCTTTTTGAGTTAGTTAATTTGCAAAACCCTTGTATATATAAAGTATACAAGGGTTTTGTTATTTATTAAATTTCTTAATCCAATTTTAATTATTAAAAAAAAGAGATTCAAATTTGTATTACCACAATATTTTTGAGATATTGCAGGCAATACTAATCAATAATTATCCTAAATTATGAAGAAAAAACTTCTATTAATACTTATTCCATTTTTACCATTACTAACATTTGCACAAGAAAAAGGTTTAGATCAAAAAATTGATGAAGCCTTTGGTAATGCTACTGGATGGTTTGTAAATTTTATTTTTTACGAAATCCCATTTTCGGATAATATACAGATATATTGGGTATTATTTCCTTTAATTTTAGGAGCACTTTATTTTACAGTTTATTTTAATTTTATCAATATAAAAGGATTTTTTACATCCATAAATATTGTTAGAGGTAAATACGATGATTTAGATCATCACGAATCTTTAATTGGCGCAGGCGACTCTACACCTGGTGGAGATGCTATTGAAACCATTGCTATTGAAGGCCATGAAGGAGAAGTTTCTCATTTTCAAGCCTTAACTGCGGCGCTTTCCGCTACAGTAGGTTTAGGAAATATTGCTGGTGTAGCTATTGCAGTTTCTATTGGTGGTGCAGGTGCTACTTTTTGGATGATTGTTGCAGGTTTTTTAGGAATGGCATCTAAATTTGTAGAATGTACACTTGGTGTAAAATATAGAGATATTGCAGAAGATGGCACTGTTTATGGTGGACCAATGTACTACTTAACTAAAGGACTAAAATCTAAAGGATACACGAAGTTAGGAAAGGTATTAGCCGCTTTATTTGCCGTTTTTGTAATTGGCGGTTCGTTTGGCGGAGGAAATATGTTTCAAGTAAACCAAGCATTCCAATTAGTAGAAAGTATAACAGGTGGTAATGAATCCTTTTTACATGGAAAAGGCTGGTTGTTTGGAATTATTATGGCAGTACTTGTAGGTATTGTAATTATAGGAGGAATCAAAAAAATAGCTAAAGTAACCGATAAAATTGTACCATTTATGGTGGTAATATATGTTGCAGCTTCCTTGTTTGTTTTAATTTCAAAATACGATATGATTGGCGATGCTTTTTTACAAATATTTAATGGTGCTTTTAGCCCAGAAGGTGTAGCAGGTGGATTTGTAGGTGTTTTAGTACAGGGTTTTAGAAGAGCCGCTTTCTCAAATGAAGCTGGTATTGGATCTGCTTCTATTGCGCACTCTGCTGTTAAAACAAAATACCCAGCATCCGAAGGTTTGGTTGCCTTATTAGAACCTTTTATTGACACTGTTGTTGTATGTACAATGACCGCTTTAGTATTAGTAATTACTGGCAATGTAGCTGCTGAAAATGCCTCTTTAAATAATGCAGGAGCAATATTATTGACTTCTGGTGCTTTTGCATCGGTAATTTCTTGGTTCCCGTATGTGCTAACTGTTGCCGTAGTTTTATTTGCATTTTCAACCATGATTTCTTGGTCTTACTATGGTTTTCAAGGTTGGGCTTATTTATTTGGAAGAACAAAAAAAATGGAGTACGCTTATAAATTATTATTCCTTGTATTTGTAGTAATAGGATCTGCCGCAAGTTTAGGTTCGGTTATTGGTTTTTCAGATGCGATGATTTTTGCGATGATGGTTCCTAATATGATTGGGTTAGTACTACTTGCACCAAAAGTTAAAGAGGAATTGAATAAGTATATGGCAATGATAAAAGCTAAAAAAGCATAAATTATTAAAACAAAATAATGAAAAATGACAAATCCCATTTCTGGTATAATAAACGCCAACGAAATGGGGTTTTGTATTTGGCTTCCATAATAATAATTTTACAATCTGCTTACTTTTTTATTGATTTCTCTTCTCCTAAAATACAAAACTTACACACATTCGAATTAATTACTTTTCAATCTAAAATTGATTCTTTAAAAGCAATAGAAATTGAAAAAAGAAAACCAAAAATATATCCTTTTAATCCAAGTTTTATCACCGATTATAAAGGCTATAAATTAGGCATGTCAACGCAAGAAATTGATCGTTTATTAAAACATCGAAAACGAGGAAAATATATTAATTCAGCTAAACAATTTCAAGAAGTAACCAATATAAGTGATAGTTTATTAAGCAAACTAAAACCATACTTTAAATTTCCAAATTGGGTTAGTAATAAAAAAATAAGCTCTTTTTCAAAAAACAAATATAATCTTGCTTTTAATGGTGTAAAAAAAGATATAAATCAAGCCAATACAACCGAATTACAAAAAATTAACGGTATTGGTAAAGTGCTTTCAAAAAGAATAGTGAAATTTAAAACAAGTATTGGTGGTTTTAAGAACAAAGAACAATTAGAAAAAGTGTATGGTTTAAAACCAGAAGTTGTTTCTCGGGTTTTGGAACGTTTTTATATCCAATCGGATAATTATAATACTACAGGAAAATTAATAATTAAAGATTTAAATATAGTAAATGCAACAGAATTACAATCTGTAAATGGTATTGGAGAAAAACTATCTGCTAGAATTGTAAAATTTAGAACTAAAATAGGTGGCTTTTATTTTGACGATCAATTAAGTGAAGTTTATGGTTTAAAAGCCGAAGTGATTTCCAAATTATTCAAAAAATTTAAAATATTATCCAAACCAACTATTAAAAAAATAAACGTAAACGAAGCTACTTTTAAAGAAATTTTACACTTACCTTATATAGACTACAACTTAACTAAAAAAATATTTGAATATCGAGATGAGTTTGCGGAAATACAGAACATACAAGAACTAAAAAAAATAGAAGGCTTTCCTTTAGATAAATTCGATAGAATTATTTTATATTTGAAAGCGGAATAAATTCCAATTTTCAATAATTAATACAAGACAAATTTACCTATATGTATTTCACAGAAGAACACAATTCCTTTAGAAAAAGCTTTAAAGAATTTTTACAAAAAGAAGTTGTTCCAAATATTGATAGATGGGAAGAAACAGGGGAAATTGATAAATCCATTTGGACTAAATTTGGCGAAATGGGCTACTTTGGTTTAGTTTATCCAGAAAAATACGGCGGTTTAGAGTTAGACCTCTTTTATACCGTTATTTTTTTAGAGGAATTACAAAAAATTAATTCTGGTGGATTTGCAGCTGCAATGTGGGCACATAATTATTTAGCAATGACACACCTTAATAAAGAAGGTAACGAATTTATCAAAGAAAAATATCTTACACCAAGCATAACAGGCGAAAAAATTGGGTGCTTATGTATAACAGAACCTTTTGGCGGATCGGATGTTGCAGGCATGCGAACAATAGCTGTAAAAAAAGGAGATACTTATATTATTAATGGGTCCAAAACTTTTATCACCAATGGCATTTATAGTGACTATTTAGTAGTAACTGCCAAAACAACTCCTAAAGATAAACATAAAGGTATTAGTATTTTTGTAATCGATAGAAATACTAAAGGAATTACAGCCTCAAAATTAGACAAATTAGGTTGGAGAGCATCAGATACAGCAGAAATTGCATTTGACAATGTAATTATTCCTGCAAGCAATCTAATGGGAGAAGAAAACGCAGGGTTTGGATATATTATGCAACATTTCGCTTTAGAAAGGTTAATAATGGCAATTAATGCACACGCAAGAGCGGAATACGCACTAGACTATACCATACAATATATGAAAGAACGCCAAGCTTTCGGGAAAACAATTGATAATTTTCAAGTACTAAGACATAAGGTAGTTGAAATGGCTAGTGAAATAGAACAATGCAAAGTCTTTAATTATAATGTAAGTAATAAACTAAATAATGGTGAATATGCTGTTAAAGAAGCTACTATGTCAAAATTATTAAGCACAAAAATGGCAGATCAAGTTATTTATAATTGTTTACAATTACTTGGCGGTTACGGCTATATGGAAGACTACCCATTAGCAAGGCTTTTTAGAGATAGTAGAATTGGTCCAATTGGCGGTGGCACATCCGAAATTTTAAAAGAAGTCTTAGCTAAAATTATCATAGACAAAAAAAAATACAAGGTATTTAGCTGATTTTTATATTATTAAAAATAATTTTATTTCGTTTTTTTTTAAAAAATTGTTAATAAATAATTGTGCTTTTT
>CAZOQL010000039.1:0-2105 GCA_964582005.1 uncultured Flavobacteriaceae bacterium
AATGGGTGAGTTCTATTGCAGATTTAAGTTCGGGACAAATAATTGCAATCGATGGAAAAACCATAAGAGGAGCAAAACATAAAGGCAAAAAATCACCTATTCATATGGTTAGTGCTTGGGCTTGTGAAAACAATCTCGTATTAGGGCAAGTTAAGACAGATGAAAAGTCCAATGAAATTACTGCGATACCTAACTTATTAGATATTCTTGATGTATCTGGGAATGTAGTAAGTATTGATGCTATGGGAACTCAAAAAGAAATTGCAAAAAAGATAATTGATAATAATGCTGATTATATTTTAGCCGTAAAAGGCAATCAACCGCAACTATTAGAACATATACAAGATGAATTTAGATTTTCAAAACAAATAGAAATAGATAAAAATGAAGATTTAGGACACGGAAGAATAGAAACACGAATTTGTAGTGTAATAACTGATTTTCAATTTATTGAAAAGAAAAACGAATGGGAAAATTTAAAAAGTATATTACGGATAGAAAGTGTTAGAGAATTTAAAAACAGTGATAAAGAAAAGGAAACATCTGTTCGCTATTACATATCAAGTCTAAAAAATGATGCGTCTTATTTTCAGTCGGCAATACGTTCTCATTGGGCTGTTGAAAATAAATTACATTGGACACTTGATGTTGGTTTTTCAGAAGATGCATCAAGAAAAAGAGCAGGTAATGCTTCACAAAATTATTCTGTCCTCTTAAAAATAGCACTAAACTTACTCAAAAATGAGAATACAGAAAAGCAAGGAGTTAAAGGCAAGAGACTTAAAGCAGGTTGGGATAATCAGTATTTATTAAAGGTGTTAAAAATAAAAGTGTGAGTTTGCCCTGTAAAAATAGATTACATTCAAAATGAAATAGAATTTATTACGTATATTAGCGGTGACGCTTATAGTACGCCTATAATATTTAAAACAAAACATAACAAAAATATGTTTGAGTTTCTACATAAAGATTATTTAGGTAGTATTATTGCAATAAGTAATGAAGAAGCTACTCTTATTGAAAAACGCGCTTTTAATGCATGGGGCGAAACGGTATTTTTACAAGATGTAGATGGCAATAATTTAGAACAATTAACCGTTATGGATAGAGGTTATACAGGTCACGAACACCTTGCAGGTATAAATTTAATAAATATGAATGCACGCTTATACGATACTAAAGTACATCGTTTTTTAGCGCCAGATAATTACATACAAGATTTATATAATACCCAAAACTATAATAGATACAGTTACGTTCTTAATAGCCCATTAAGTCATGTAGACCCAAGTGGAAACTTATTACTAGAATGGGCACTATTCTCTACAGAAACAGGATATGATATTCAAAAATTTATTTCTCCTGTTGCCTTAAAGTTTAATATTGCCTTAGGTACTCATGTGAGTGGTATTGGAGTTCAAACATCCATAGGTATGCCGCAAATGGGAAGCCTAAATGCTAGAGTACACGGAGGTATTGGTTATTATTCAAAAAATTGGCATGTAACACCTGGTTGGCAAACAACATACGGTTATGAAGTAGGTGCCACACTACCTATAGCAGGTCATGTAACGTATGGTAGAACTACATATAATAGCCCAGGAACAAAATTTGACCAAACAATAGGCGTAATACGCCTAGGAAAGCCTGGCTTTAATATAAAAACAGAAAATGATTTTTTTGGCGACAAAGGGGATAAATATAGAACAGGTGCTGGCAAAATACAAATAGGGATGATTCATGTAGGAGCAAATATGTTTACTGGAGAGCCGAATAGAACAGGTAGAGTTGGTTCAACTCAAGTGATAGAAGGAAATGAGACATACGTTCCATTTAATGGTTACAACCCAGATGAGTATAGAACTGGTGCTTTATACATTAGAATAGGACCTTTTAGTTTAGGTAATGACAGTGAAAATACAAGGCACAAAATTCAAAATCTAATTATACATAGAAAAATAACTGGTACGCCTTTTTTTAAAAAATTAAACAGTCCGGATAAATTCTTTTTTCAATTCGGAACATTCGGCGGACCTTTATATTAAATCAAAAACAAAATGAGATACCTTATATTAATAATAGTAATAGTATTTATGAGTAGTTGT
>CAZOQL010000039.1:2205-3995 GCA_964582005.1 uncultured Flavobacteriaceae bacterium
CCCACGGACTGATTATACAGGAAACCAACTAAAAATAGATGGGTATTATTATCATCATTATAATAATAACAATGAAATAAGAATTAGTACACATTTTCTATACCGTAATGGAATATTTTTATATGGGGGAAACACAATGATAGGTTCAGAATTAGTGGAGCGAGAAGCAATGTTTGCCGATGGGAGCTATTATGATCTTATTAAAGACTCTAAAACTCGATGGGGTGTTTTTATAATAGAAGGTGCTATCATAAAAATTGAGAGTTGGACTCCTAGTGAAATTAAGCTTGCCTATGTTTATGAAGGTATTATTCTTAATGATACCACTTTTCATATTAAAGAATCGTATCGTATCCGTAAAGGTAACAAAACAGATGTTAGAATAAAAGATGTTATTTACCATTACAAACAGTTTAGCCCAAAACCAGATAGTACGAATGTTTTTGTAAATTAATATAGTGATAGTTAGTAGCAATAGAGTAAAATATAAACCTAAAAACACATAAAAATGAAAAAAATAACAATACTAATCATGCTACTTTTAACAAGTAGTATATACGCGCAAGAAACTAGTAAAAAAGAAACACACTTTGGTATAAACCTAGGTACAAACATTGCCACATTTAAAAATGAGATAGGTTCTAAAGATAAAGATTTAAAATTAGGTTTTGTTTTTGGTGTTTATTTTGAAAAACAACTTAATGAAAAATGGGCATTTAAAACCAACTTAAATTATGTTAGTAAACGTAATTCAAAAGAAAACGAAATGTTAGAAGTTGGAGGTTCTGGCAATGTTATTGGTACTTTTACACAAGTAATAAGTCATCATTATATAAATGTACCATTATTATTTAAATATAATTTGGGTAGTAAGTCCTTTTTTATAAACGCAGGTCCAAATTTAAATTATCAATTAAATTATACCATTAAAAATACTGGTGATTTTAATGGAAACGAAACCACGAAAGACGGTCAATTTAATATGGGTTTATCCTTTGGTTTGGGTAAAAAATTCACTTTAAATGATAAAAATGATTTAATTATAGAACTAAGAGATGATTACGATTTGTTTACCAAAGGTAATGCTGTAAAAACGAATGCAATAAATTTAATTTTTACTTGGAGTTTTAGTTTAAATGAAAAAAAATAATTGTTTAGCATTTCGACAAAACAAAGAACTATGACGAGAAATCCATCAAAGAATAATATTACACTAGCTCTTCCGTAACACAAATCACAAAAGAATCTATTTTTAGGTAGTATATTTGCAAAACTACTACAAATAACTAAATATGAATCTTAAAACTATTTTCCCCATATTAGATTGGTTATCCAATTATAAAAAAGATTGGTTAAAAGGAGATCTAAGTGCTGGTTTAACCGTTGGTGTTATGCTTATTCCACAAGGTATGGCGTACGCCTACATTGCAGGTTTACCACCAGTATATGGTTTGTATGCTTCTATAATTCCGTTATTAATTTATGCTATATTTGGTACTTCTAGACAATTAGCTGTTGGTCCAGTTGCTATGGTATCTTTATTAACTGCAACTGCAATTGGCTCTTTTCAAGGTTTATCTACCGAGCAATATATTAGTTATGCCATTTTACTAGCTTTTTTAGTTGGTGTAATTCAGTTTGTATTGGGCCTTTTTAGATTGGGTTTTTTAGTGAATTTTTTATCGCATCCTGTGGTTAGTGGCTTTACTTCTGCAGCAGCTTTAATTATTGGTTTGAGTCAGTTAAAAAGTTTATTAGGTGTAAACATACCTAGATCGCATCATATTAAT
>CAZOQL010000039.1:4095-19177 GCA_964582005.1 uncultured Flavobacteriaceae bacterium
ACCAATGGCTATTACTATTGCATTAGTAAGTTTTATGGAAAGTATTGCAGTAGCCAAGGCTATTCAATCTAAACATAGAGATTATAAAGTAATACCAAATCAAGAATTAATAGGTTTGGGTTTAGCCAATATTTTTGGTTCCTTTTTTCAATCATACCCAACAACAGGTGGTTTTTCAAGAACAGCCGTAAACGATCAAGCTGGTGCCAAAACAGGATTAGCAGCCATAATTAGTGCTGTATTAATTATTATTACCTTATTATTTTTAACACCTTTATTCTATAACTTACCCAAAGCTATATTGGCATCTGTTATTATGGTAGCAGTTTTTGGACTTATTGATTATAAAGAAGCTATTCATTTATGGAAAAGTAATCGTACCGATTTTTTCTTATTACTAATTACCTTTTTTGCAACCCTAACCATTGGTATTGAAAAAGGAATTGGTTTAGGTGTTATTTTATCTTTAGTAGTGGTTTTATTAAAAACAACCAAACCACATGTTGCAGTGCTAGCAAATATTAAAGGAACTCACTTCTATAGAAGTATCGATCGTTTTGGAAAAGACTTGGTTCTTAAAGACGCTATATTAATTGTTCGTTTTGATGCACAGCTATATTTTGCAAACACTACCTGTTTTAAAGATACATTAGAAGAGTTAGTTTCTCAAAAAGGAAAAAAATTAAAATTGATTATTATCGATGGAGAAAGTATAAATGGTTTAGACAGTTCTGGTGTTCACGCATTAAAAGATGTTATTGATTTATACCAATCTAAAAAAATTAAAATTGCTTTTACAGCAATAAAAGGTCCTGTACGTGATGCTATGAAAAAAGGTGGTGTTATGGATAAAATTAACTTTGACAATTGCTTTATGAGTATTCAAGAAGCGGTTGATTGTTATGAAAACCGTTGTAATAATAAACCTTTTGAGAATAAATTTGTCAAATATATTGAACAATCTAATTAAAATTCAAACAAATTTCTAACCAAGTGAATGTAACCTATATTACATACAAAACACACAATTTAAACTAAATTTGTGTTCTTTAAATATTAACCTTTAACATATAAAATATTATGCATTTTGAAATGATTTACGACAAAAGTCTTGCACATGCAAGCTACTTTATTGGCTGCCAAAAAGCAGGTGTTGCCGCTATTATTGATGCTAAAAGAGATGTAGATACCTACATTGAATTAGCTAAGAAAAATAATATGAAAATCACACACATTTTAGAAACTCACATTCATGCCGATTTCTTAGCTGGCTCTAGAGAGTTAGCAGAATTAACTGGAGCGGAAATGTACCTTTCTAATGAAGGTGGAGAAGGTTGGGAATATAGCTTTCCTAATAACGAGTTAAAGGATGGAGATTCATTTATGGTAGGTAACTTAAAATTTGAAGTATTACATACACCAGGTCATACGCCTGAAAGTATCAGTTTTCTTTTAACCGACACGCCAGCAAGCCCAGAACCAGTGATGTTTTTTACTGGAGATTTTGTATTTGTTGGTGATATAGGAAGACCTGATTTATTAGAAAAAGCAGCAGGAATGGTAGGAACCGCAGATGCAGGTGCCATAGAAATGTACGAGTCTATTAAACGATTTAGTGATTTACCAAATCATATCCAAGTATGGCCAGCTCATGGCGCAGGATCTGCTTGTGGTAAGGCATTAGGTTCGGTACCAAGTTCAACAGTTGGTTATGAAAAACACCGTAACTGGGCTTTTCAATACAAAGATGATAAACAAGGTTTTATAGATTACCTATTATTAGATCAACCCGAACCACCAAAGTACTTTGCGATGATGAAGTTCTTAAATAAAGAGGATAGAAAGTTAGTAACAGAAGTCCCAAAAATAAAAAAATTAAGTGATGCGGCGTTTAATGAAAAATTTGCAAAAGGAATAAAGATTTTTGATGCAAGAGAGAAAGTTGATTTTGCAAAAGACTTTATTGCTGGATCAATAAACACGCCTGCAAGTGATAACTTTTTTGCAACAAAAGTGAGTTTGTATTTAACTTATGAAGAGAATTTTATGATTCTTGCAGACGACAACCAAACCGAAGATCTTACTAGAAAATTAATGCGAATAGGTCTTGATAATCTTGTTGGCTACATCAGCTCTACCAGTGCTTTTAATGGTGATTTAGAAAAAATGAAATTTGTGTCTATTGAGGAGACTATTGAAAAGCAAAATAATGGTACAGAGCTAATTGATTTAAGAGGTGCTTCTGAATATAAAGAAGGTCATATTAAAGGAGCTAAAAATATTTATTTTGGTACTATTGAAGATAATCTAGATAAAATTTCTAAAGATAAAGAAGTAATTATTCATTGTCAAAGCGGACACAGAGCTTCTATAGCTTATTCTGTATTAGTAAAAAATGGATACGATAATATTCTTAATTTCTCTGGAGGAATGAATGAATGGTTAGGTAAAAATAAGCAAGTTGCTGTTGTTTAATCTATTTAAAGCACGTTGCTTTTTAATATTTAATGAAAAGACTGTCTTTATTGACAGTCTTTTTTATATTTTTACCATATGCCTATTAACCTGAGTTCGACCTAAGGTTTATATACAAAACTTCTTAACTTCTATAATAGCGCTAGCATCTATTTCTAATTTTGTATTACCAATTCTAACTCTAATTAATCGAAGTGTCGGAAAGCCTACTTTTGCAGTCATTTTTCGTACTTGTCTAAATTTCCCTTCGGTAACAATAATAGAAGCCCAGCTTTTTGGTCCATGTCGTTTATCTCGTTCTTTTCGGCTTGCCATTGGTATATCTGGAGTTCCATCAATTAAAAATGCTTTACAGGGTCTGGTTATATATTTAGTGCCTTTAAACCCTATTTCAACGCCTTTTTTTAATTGTTCTATAGCTTCTTGTGTAATAATTCCATCTACTTGCACATAATATTCTTTTTCTACTTTTTTACTTCGTACTTGATGACTTACTTTACCATTTGTAGTTAAAAATAATAAACCTTCAGAATCTTCATCTAATCTACCAATTGCCATTATTCCTTTAGGAAAATTATGTAATTCCCCTAAAAGACGTTTACTTTTTTTTCGTTTGCCTTCGTAGATAAACTGACTTAAAAAACCATGCGGTTTATGAATAATGAAATGTTGATGCTCTTCTAACATATTATTTTATAAAAAAAATACTGGACTACCTTGTAATTTTGGGGCTAATTTTTAACGTCATTTTTTTATTTACTCCTTTTAATTTTAATTCCATTTCAAGAGGAGTACTATATCCTAAACTGGAATGTAATCTTTTGGTATTATACCAAATTATATAGTTGTCGATGTGATGCAAATTTAAATCGATATAACCACTCATGTTTGATTATTTTTAAAAAAAAATCTACTACAGCATCATTCCCAACAATTTCCTTTTCTATTCATGCTTTGTGTATTAGAGAAAAAAGGTTTGTAACTTTATTTTAACCTTTTATTTAATGCAAATTTACACCAAATTAAGGTTATTAATTTAAAATGTAATATATTTGAACAAAACACTTTTTTATTGGGGTTCATTAATCAAATACTTAACAATACATACCAAAAAGCAGAAAGCGTATGTATTAATAAAAACTCAAAACTAATTTTTTTTAGTGATATGCATAAAGGAGATAATTCTTATGCCGATGATTTTGCACATAATGTACAAATATACCAACACGCTTTACAACAGTATTATGATACTAATTTTACTTATTTTGAATTAGGTGATGGCGTAGAATTGTGGGAAAACAAATCCTTTGAACCAATTTACAAAACCTATAAATCTATATTTGATTTACAACTTAAATTTCATAAAGAAAATAGATTACATTTATTGTTTGGTAATCATGATATGGTTTTTAAAGATAAAAACGTGGTAGAAGCGATGCTAAACAAATTTTTTACAGATAAAGAAAGTGCTTCTAAAAAAATATTATTTGATGTGGCTTTCAAAGAAAGTATGTTGTTAGAAATTGAAAATACTGATAAAAAAATATTATTAATTCATGGACATCAAGCCGATTTTATGAATTATGTTTTTTGGAAATTTAATCGGTTTTTGGTTCGGTATTTATGGATGCCTATGCAAAAAATGTTTGCGTTTAAAGACCCAACAAGTCCTGCTAAAAATTTTAAAAATTCCATACGTGTAGAACGCAATTTAAAAAATTGGATTATTAATAACAATAACCAAATGATAATTGCTGGTCATACGCATAGACCTCAATTTCCAGACCCAGGTGATATTCCTTATTTTAATGATGGAAGTTGTGTACATCCTAAATCTATTATTGGTATTGAAATTGTACATTTAGAAATATCGCTTGTAAAATGGCATACAAAAAACAATGTCATCATTAAAAGTATTTTAGAAGGACCAACGCCCTTAGATTTATTTATGTAAACCTGAGTTAGATTAATGGTAACTTATTCTACAATTTTAACACGAATTCCTTCACTATGACTACTAAATTCAGGCGCATACATAGATTGAATGGTAGTTATTCCGTTTGAAAAATCACCCATATTATTAACTCTTAAATCGTATTCAAAAACATATACGCCTTTTGGTAAACGATCAAAGAAAAAATTAGTAGACGCATCTTTAGTACTTTCATAATAGCCCAGACCATCTTGCCATTTATAGCGTGACAAAACATTTACAGGTTCAAAACCAGCAGCACGCATATCTTTCATATGTATAAATTCCATAGCTCTATCCACTTTTAACTCAATACGAACACGTACTAAATCGCCTAAAGTTAATTTTGTTTCCTTGGTAATTAAGGTGATTTTTTCACCACGAAATTCGTTGGTTTTTAAGAATAGTTTTTTGGTTAATTTCAATGGTGTTTCTGCAAAGGTAATTTTATCTAAATCTTCAAAATACTGCCAATACAATGCGCCCCAAGCTATTCCATTACCTTCTTTTTTAATAGTAACTTTAGCCATTTCTGGAGTGATTTCGTTTCCGTTCCAAGCGGTTTTGAAATAACCTGTTCCTGCTTCTACTTTAGTATTTTCTAACTCTAGAGGCTTTATAGTTTTATTGCCTATGGTTATATCTACAAACTTGGTAGTTGTAATCCAATCACTACCTTGTAAAAGTAAAGCATAAACAGCTTCGGTAGTTGCTTTGGTAGTTTTCCAACGATTGGTTTGTTTATTCTTTAATAACCAAATTTTAAGATTATCAATAGTGGTAGTATCTTTTTCGATTTCTGAAAAAGCCTCAATTAATAATGCGTGTGTTTCAATTGGTGCTTGATACCAATAATACGAACTCGTATTTGATTTCCAATACATACCTAATTCATCACTTGTAATTGCATTTTCTTTTAAGGAAACTAAAATAGCATCCGCTATAGCGTTATTATCATTTCTATAAGCTACCAAAGCGATTAAACCTTTACTAAACAAATTATAATCTTGCCAATAAGTATAGGATTGCTTGGTATAATAAGCAACAGCTATTTTTAGCTTATTAGGAATCTCTACATCCTTAAAAAAAGAACGAGCGTACAAATAATGTACCTGAAAATGATTTGTATGATTTTTAGCCAAATACTCTTTTATTTTTTGCTCTTTATTAGTGTCATTCGCAAATCTTTTTTCGGCATTATTTAGTAACTTAGCATAATCCTTTAAAATCTGATTATCTAAATAGTTAATTGCCTTTACGAGCATATCTTGCGTTTGACCTCTTGTTTCTTTCTTCCCTAAAGCGTTCAATTTATCTAAATGCCCAAAACCAGCTACAATATGTTGTGTAATATATCTGTTTTCGTAACGAGAACCTTTAAACCAAGGAAAACCACCAGAACTCATTTGCATTTGCTTTAGTTTTTTAACTGCCTTTTCTTGCTCATTTTTCATTTTGTTTAAATCGAATAACAAGGCGATTCTCTTTTTTTGTTCCGTTTCACTTTGTGCATCTCGTAACCAAGGTGTTTCTTGAATCATCAGCGATTTTAATTCTTGATTTTTTTCCAAATTACTCAATAAAGCATCGCTACTTTTCCATTGGTTGAATACTTGTTGTATTAGTGGGTTCGAATTCGCAATGTAACTAGCTAAGGTATTTGCATAATAACGAGAAAAAGTTTGCTCGGCACATTCGTACGGATATTCCATTAAATATGGTAATGCTTGTACGGCATACCAAGCAGGGTTTGCAGTTACTTCTAAAGTTAATTTATGATTCTTTCTTGTAGAAGAATTTGTAGAAGCCAATTTATCTAAGGTAAATGTTTTGGTTTGCTTGGATCTAATCCACATTGGCATGGTTTCGGTAACCAACATTCTATTGGTTAAAACTGGTAACACGTTTTGCTCGCCATCGGAAAAATTACCTGCTTTGGCTACAATTTTATATTGAACCGCTTGTATGTTTTCTGGTATATGCAATGTCCACGATACATTGGCATTTCCTTTAGCGTTTACACGAAACGATTTTGTTTTTAATGCATTACCTAAATCAATGTCAATCGCTTTATTGGTAATCGCATCTATTAATTGTAATTGTGCATTTCCGTTTAAAACTTTATCCGTAAGGTTTGCAATTTTAGAACTGATGACAATCTCATCGCCTTGACGTAAAAATCGTGGTAAATTGGGTAAAACCATCAACTCTTTTTGCGTAACTGTTTCTAGTATTTTTGTAGCCGATTGCAAGTCTTTGGTATGTGCAACCAATTGTAATTTCCATTTGGTTAAACTCTCTGGTGTTGTAAAACTGAAACTCACATTACCACTAGAATCCGTTTTTAATTGTGGGAAGAAAAAGGCGGTTTCGTTGAAATTGGTTCTTAATTTAATACTACTAAAATCTACTCTAGTTTTCGAAACCTCTTTGTTTGGTGAAATATTAGTAACAGATAAACTAGATGAGCTTCCTTGTAAATTTTGTGAAAGTGCTGCGTTTGGTCTAGCTGTTTTTTTATGTTTTCGTATAGATTTGTTTCCTTTTGTAGGAGCTCCACGAATAACAATTTCTTCTAAAACAGCACCAGATTCCATCATATCATACTCGACACCATAACCAAAATTAGCATAACCAAATTGTAACCCAAACCAATTCATCATATCATAACCTTGGTATTTTATGTGTGTATTTTGAGGTACATTTTGATAACTTCTAAATTGCTTTGTACCAAAACTTTTAGTAGCATTACTACTTACACTTGGGTAATAGGTTTGATAATAAATAGGATTAAATTGCCATTGATGTTGTTTAAATTGATCTAAACTTGCATCGTACATACTGGTAAGAATTTCGGCAATCGCTTTATCTTTTTTAGATCCTTTAATTTTAAAACTCCACGTTTCTTCTGCACCTGGTTGTAATTTGTCTCTAAAAGTAAGTGTTTCAATTTCTAACTCTTTTTTAGTATAAGGAACAGCTATAAGTAAATTGCCCTGTATAAAAGAATTGAAATTCACCAAATGATACGCAACGGAAAAACCACCCAAATCCGCTTTGGTAACAGGAATACAAATAGTTTTAATTTCATTATTTAACTGGATTACTCTAGTATCTACAATTTTATTCTTCTTTTCAATATTCACTACAATAGTAATATCTTTTGAAGCCGAACCAATGGTTAACATTGCTTCTTCACCAACTTGGTATTCCGTTTTATCTAATGTAATAGCAATTAATTGCTTATCGGCTACTTGCTTGTCTTTTTTACTGAATACAGCAAATTGTGATTTATCTATAATTTGTTTTTTGAACCTATCATTGCTTTTCGCAATAGCGATGTACTTACCCGAAACCCAAGATTTCATTTTACCTAAACTAATCTCTTTGGTTTTATTGGTGTCGAAATTTGCAGTAAAAATTAATGCTCCTTTTTCATCACTAGGCGCTACTTTTTTAAACACATCATGTGGAAATAATTTTTCAAATGTATCCTGTGGAATTTCTTGATAATCTGGCAAACCCCAAGGTCTATTTCTCAAAACCTGTTTTGGCGCTTTTATTTTATAAATTTTAAGTGTTCCTTTGGTAGCAACAAACTCGCCATTTAAGTTTTTACTATCTATGGTTATCGTATTTTTTTTGTTGCCTTTATCTAATTTATCTGCTACAGCTATATGTAACGTTTGGGCATGATAACCAACACGAACTATCGTTGAAGCACTTCTTGTTTCACCATTAATATCGGTAATATTGGCAGTGATTTCATAACTAAATACAGGCGTATCTTTTTCTGCTACGCTTTTATCTGGTTGTGCAAAAAAGGTAATTTCAAATTCCCCTTTGGCATTAGTTGTTGTTTCGCCATGCGTTATTTCTTGTGCTTTTGAAGTTGTTCCGTAAGGTCGATACCAATACCACCAACGTGGATATTGTACATTTCTCTTTACACGATATACAACCTTAGCATCGGTAATGGTAGAACCTGCATAAGCGGTTGCAATACCTTTTACTTTTACGGAATCATTTATCTTAAAAGTATCGGTTATTTTAGAAAATTTAACCTCAAATTTTGGACGTTTATATTCTTCTACCGAAATAGAATGATAGCCATTCAAACGTTCTTTGCCTATAAAAGGCAGTTTTTCTATAAAGCTTTGCACGCCTTGTACATGAATTTGAAAATCACCTGTTAATCCTAAATTTGGCAAAATAAATTCGCCTGCAAAAGAACCAAATTCATTGGTTTGTAATTCTAAAGTTTTTACCTCTTGGTAATTGGCATCTTTTAAAGTTACTATTACTTTTTTATTAGAAATTACACTGGATTTATTATTCTTTTGTGCTACTGCAATTCCTTTAAAATAAACCGTTTGTGATGGTCTGTAAATACTTCTATCGGTAAATAAAAATATTTTATTTGTTTGGTAAGTATCGTTAGTATTCCAATGTCTATTTTGCTTTTGGATTCTATAATTTTTAAAGACACCTTTATCTCCTTTATGATCTATAACTATCTCTACTTGATTGTGATTATCGGTTGCTACATAGGTAACAAAACCATCTTTATCGCTATATAAAGTCGTATTTATTTTTGTGTTATAACGATTAATATTATGATTTTCTAAATGTAATTTAGCACCTTGTAAGGGTTTACCCGAAAAACGATTCACAACTTGAAACCTATATTTATTATCCGTTTTATTTAAAACCAAAACCAAATTACTAGCTTGAATAAAACTATAGGAAAAAGAGTTTTCATTCATAAAATCTCCATTTTTTGAAGCTAATATTACATATTCACCTTGTACTAATTTTGGTAGAATAACTTCGGTAGTATGCAGTTGATAATCGTTTTCATTTTTTAATGCACGGCTAAAAGAAGTGACTAATTCTAACTTTTTTAGTTTACTTAATTTCTCTTCTTTATTATACATTTTATTTAGGTCTAACTCTAAATTAGTTGGTGCTTTGTAGATCTTAAAATATAATTTGTTCGCATTTTTATAGGTAATAAACAAACGAGTTTCTTTAGCAACTTCAACAATAGACTCATTTTTAATAACAATGTAAGTCGCTTGAATTCTATGCTTTAAATTAGCACATTTTTGTGCGCCTCTAGATTCAGGAAATTCTGCTATTGCTTTTTCACAAATAGAAACTGCATTTTGTAATAGAAACTGGTATTTTTCTTCTTTTTTACTTGCATATTTTTTTGCTTGTTGCTCATAATATAAAGCTAAACGATAGGAAATTTCGGTGCCAAGCGGATTCTTTTTATACTCGGCTTCCAACCCTTTTAAAGTAGCAAAGTAACCCTCATTTTTATCTTTAAAAATAGCATGTTCTTTTACAAAATCCAACCGTTTTAAGGTTACATCTAACAAGGCTGTTTTATCGATATTTTTTTTATGAAATAAGGTTAAATTTTTTAAAATGCGAAGTGCTTCTAATTTTTGAGACAAGCTATCTTTCGTTATAAAATTCGCTTTGGCAAAAGTTGTATTTCCAGCTAATAAATCGGGATTATCCAATTCAAATTTATTAGCAGGTTGTGCTAAATTACTCTCGCCTGTTTTATAAAATTTTAAAGCGTTATGTGCAATAAAATCATATACGGTTGGTCTCACGTTTTTAGAACCTTTTTGTAGATGTAAAATAGCATTCAATTTATCTAAGGGTTGTTGTTGTAAAAGCAAGGCGTCTTGCATTGCATTTTGATGGTGTTTGTGAATTTCTTGAAAAATGGTATGTAAATCCCAAGTTCTAAAATCGGTTGCATCTACTTTTTTAGCTGTATGGCTTCTGTTGTAAAATGTATATCTATTTTTATCAAAATATTGTTGGTATAACTTTGCTAAAACACTTTCTAATACGTTTTTTTCTGGTGTTTTTGCTTTGACAATTTCCGCTTTTATATTGGTGATAATTTTTAATTTAGCATCTTCCTCTAGAGTAAGTGCATATTTTGATTTAAACAAAATAGTTTTTATTACTTGTACCGAATTGTTAGCTAATTTAGCCTTGTTGTAAATCAATTCTACTTCCGCTAAAGCGGATTTTGGCAAACCTTTGCTTTCGTAATTGGTTACTTTATCCCAAGCATTTTCATAATTATTTTGAGCTTGCAAAAGGTTAGCAAATAAAACAATCATGGTTATAGATATAATTTTTTTCATATTCTTATTTTTCAAAATGCACTATTTTTTTTCAAAAAAACATACTTGCATTTTCATTTCTATACAAAGATAACAAAAACTATTCCTAAATATAGTACAAATGAGTGAAGTGGTATTTTGGCTTAGGGAAATGATTTTTTTAATTTGAAAATCTGTACTTTTGTTATTATAATTCTATTTTAAATGAATATACATTTTATAGCTATTGGCGGATCTGCAATGCATAATTTAGCCATTGCATTACATAATAAAGGGTATCAAATTACAGGTAGTGATGATACGATTCACAATCCATCTAAGGCTCGTTTAGAAAAATACGACTTATTACCTAAGGAATTTGGTTGGTTTACCAATAAAATCAATACCAATCTAGACGCTATTGTTTTAGGTATGCACGCTAAAGCGGATAATCCTGAATTATTAAAAGCACAAGAATTAGGAATTACCATCTATTCGTATCCTGAATTTTTATACGAGCAATCTAAAAACAAAACAAGAGTCGTTATTGGCGGAAGTCACGGAAAAACAACTATTACTTCGATGATTTTACATGTGTTAAACTACCATAATAAAGTAATAGATTATATGGTTGGCGCACAATTAGAGGGTTTTGAAACGATGGTTAAACTAACCGATGAAAATGATTTTATCATTCTAGAAGGCGATGAATATTTAAGTTCTCCCATTGATTTACGACCTAAATTTCATTTATACAAACCCAATATTGCATTGTTAAGTGGTATTGCTTGGGATCATATTAATGTTTTTCCTACGATAGAAAATTATAACGAGCAATTCGGAATTTTCATAGATAAAATAACCCAAGGCGGTATGTTGGTTTATTGTGAAGAAGATACTGTATTGAAAAACATGGTAGAAAACGCTACGGCAAACATTAAAAAATATGCGTACAAAACGCCATTACATTATATTGAAAATGGCATCACCTATCTAAAAACCGAAAACGGCAATTTACCTCTAGAAATATTTGGTATTCATAACCTACAAAATTTAGCAGGAGCCAAATGGATTTGTCAATTAATTGGCATACAAGAAGATGCTTTTTACGAAGCAATAATGAGCTTTAGCGGTGCAAGTAAACGTTTAGAAAAAATAGTAGAGAAAAACAATACCGTTGTTTTTAAAGATTTTGCACATTCGCCAAGTAAAGTAAAAGCAACAACAAAATCGGTTAAAGAACAATATAAAAACAGAACCCTTTTAGCTTGTTTAGAATTACATACTTACAGTAGTTTAAATCCTGAATTTTTAAAAGAGTATAAAAATGCTTTGCAATTTGCCGATAAAGCGGTTGTTTTTTATTCGCCACATGCGGTTCAGATTAAAGGTTTAGAAAAAGTGAGTAAACAACAAATTTTAGAAGCCTTTGATAGAGATGATTTAATTGTTTATACAGAACCAACTGCATTTAAAGACTTTTTATTTAATCAAAACTTAGACAATACAAGTGTTTTACTAATGAGTTCGGGTAATTATGGTGGTTTAAATTTTGAAGAATTAGCCAACTTTATAGTTTGAATTTAAAATTCTTGCAATAAAAAAACAACTATCTTTACCAAAAAACGAGAATGAATTCAAAACAAATATCAAATGGAATTTTAAAAGCAGTTGCTGTCATTTTAGGTGTTTTAGCACTACTCTATTTTTTGTATAAAATCCAATCTGTATTGGTATATATTGCTATTGCTGCTGTGGTTAGTTTAATAGCAAGACCAATCATTCGTTTTTTACGTTTTAAATTAAAGTTTAAAAACTCATTGGCTGTAATTACTACCATGTTTCTTTTTATTGGTTTTTTGGTTGGTTTAATTAGTATGTTTATACCATTAATTCAGAAACAAGGTGAAAATTTATCCTTATTAAATTCCGATAAATTTAAAAATAATATAGAAACCACCTTTGCACATTTAAACGACTATTTTTTAGAACGAAATATTAATGTATTTGAACAATTAAAAAGTTTGGATTTTGCATCGCAATTAAATAAATTACCCAATGTATTTAATTCGGTTATTGGTGCGTTTGGCTCTATAACTGTTGGTTTATTATCAGTTTTATTTATTTCTTTCTTTTTAATGAAAGATACAGATATTTTAAACAAAGGTTTACACGCTATTGTACCAGATAATAGCGAAACTCGTTTTGCAAAATCATTTTCAAAAATTAAAGATTTATTATCGAGATACTTTATTGGTTTGATTTTTCAAATAACTATTCTTTTTATTCTTTACACTATAATACTTAGTGTTTTTGGTATTGAAAATGCGGTAGTTATTGCTATTTTATGTGCAACTTTAAATTTAATTCCGTTTGTTGGCCCATTAATTGGTGGTTTTTTAATGCTTTTTTTATCGATGACTAGTAATATTGGTTTGGACTTTAAAACTGTTATTTTACCAACTACCATTTATGTGATGTTAGGCTATTTAATAGCACAACTAATTGATAATTTTGCAAGTCAACCAATTATATTTTCTAAAAGTGTGAAATCGCATCCCTTAGAAATATTTTTATCTATCATTATCTTTGGCTTGCTGTTTGGCATTATAGGTATGGTTGTAGCTGTACCAACATATACTGCTTTAAAAGTAATTTTAAAAGAATTTTTATCGGATAACAAAATTGTACAATCGTTGACTAAAGATTTGTAATTTTAAGATTAATCTTTATACCCAAAGCGTTTTAATTGTTTGGTATTATTACGCCAATCTTTATTAACTTTTACATATAGCTCCAAAAATATTTTTTTGTTAAAAAATTTCTCTAAATCCTTACGAGCTTCGGTACCAATACGTTTTAAACCAGCGCCTTTGTGTCCAATAATAATGCCTTTTTGTGAATTGCGTTCTACCATAATGATAGATCGTATTTTTATTATTTTTTTATCTTCATGAAATTCTTCGGTATCAATTTCTACCGAATATGGAATTTCTTTTTTGTAGTGTATCAGTATTTTTTCACGAATGGCTTCGTTTACAAAAAAGCGTTCTGGTTTATCGGTTAATTGGTCTTTTGGATAAAAAGCTGGTGCTTCGGGTAACAATTCTAATATTTTATCAAAAACAGGTTGTACATTAAAATTCTCTAATGCCGAAATGGCTAAAACCAACGCATTTGGCACTTTTTTACGCCATAAATCTACCGATTCCTCTAGCGCTTCTGGCGTAGATTTATCAATTTTATTAATCAGTAATAAAACAGGGATTTTAGAATGAACTATTTTATTGAAAAATCTCTCATCTTTTAAATCTTTTTCGCCTATTTCAACCATATAAATCAAAATATCAGCATCTTCAAAAGCTGATTTTACAAAATTCATCATGGATTCTTGCAACTCGTAAGCGGGTTTTATAATTCCTGGCGTATCAGAAAATAGCATTTGAAAATCTTCACCGTTTACAATACCTAAAATACGATGTCTTGTAGTTTGGGCTTTGGATGTAATGATAGATAAACGTTCGCCAATAAAAGCATTCATCAAAGTAGATTTGCCTACATTAGGATTGCCAATAATATTTATAAAGCCTGCTTTGTGTTTCATAAGTAACGTAAAATAAAGGGCAAAGATACAAGAAGCAAGTTATAAAAATATAGTTTGGTATGAAAAATGCATTTCAACTACTAATTAAATTAATTTCACTTAACTTTGTTATACAAAACATAACTATGAATTTTATATTAGGTTTTATTGTTGGCGGATTGGTATTGTCCATTTATTATTTATTTTCTAAAAAATCTTTTTTTAAAAGTAAATCTAAAGAGCAATCGGTTATTCTACTAGAAAAAATTAGATCGGTTTCTAAGCTAATTACCGTTGAAGGTAATATGAATGAAGTAATGCATTTTCAAGATGAGAAAAACTCCTTACTAAATATGATTTCAAGTACCAAAAAAGCGATTGTCATGGCAAATGCCAAAGTTTTTATTGGTTTTGATATGAAAAAAATGCGTTTTGAAGCTAATGCAGATAAAATGCAAATAAAAGTCACCAATTTTCCTGAACCCGAAGTACTTGGTATGGAAACTCATATGGATTTTTACGACATTAAAAATGGATTGTTTAACAAATTTGATGCAACCGAGTTAACCGATTTAACCAAAAAAGTAAAACAAAATTTTACCGATAAAATTCCTGAAAGTGAATTGTTACATAGTGCGAAAACTAAAGCATTAGACACCTTAAAAGTAATGGAACAAATGGTAGGTACTTTTGGTTGGGAACTAAAATACGATTCGTTTAACGAAACAAAAAGTTTAGGAAAAGTGGCTGCTTTTAAAAAATTACTTTCCTAAAAATAATTATAAAATTCAAAAGATTATTAGTAATTATTTTACCTTATTATAATTATATTTGCAAAAATTAAAATAAAAAATGGCAATATCCGATTTATATTCAAGTGGTGAACACAAAAGAAATTTAGGACACTTTGCAAGT
>CAZOQL010000040.1:0-4458 GCA_964582005.1 uncultured Flavobacteriaceae bacterium
CAGGTTTTGGCGATAGACGTAAAGCAATGTTAGAAGATATTGCTGTTTTAACTGGCGGAACAGTTGTTGCAGAAGAAAGAGGTTTTACTTTAGAAAACACAACACTAGAAATGTTAGGCACTGCGGAACGTGTTACAATTGATAAAGAAAATACGACTATCGTTAATGGAAATGGTGATACATCTGAAATTAAAGGCAGAGTTAATCAAATAAAATCTCAAATAGAAACCACCACTTCCGATTATGATAAAGAAAAACTACAAGAACGTTTAGCAAAATTAGCTGGTGGCGTTGCTGTTTTATATGTTGGTGCGGCAAGTGAAGTAGAGATGAAAGAAAAAAAAGATAGAGTAGAAGATGCATTAAATGCAACAAGAGCTGCTGTTGAAGAAGGTATTGTAGCTGGAGGTGGTGTTGCTTTAGTTAGAGCAAAAGAAGTTCTGTCAAAAATAACAACAACAAATTTAGATGAAGTAACAGGTATTCAAATTATAAATAGAGCTATTGAAGAGCCTTTACGTCAAATTGTTAATAATGCTGGTGGCGAAGGTTCTGTAGTAGTTTCTAAAGTAATTGAAGGAAAAAAAGATTTTGGTTACAATGCTAAAAATGATACTTATGTAAGTATGTTTAAAGAAGGTATTATTGATCCTACAAAAGTTACTCGTGTTGCTTTAGAAAATGCAGCTTCTGTTGCAGGAATGATTTTAACAACCGAATGCGCTTTGGTAGATATTAAAGAGGATACGCCAATGGCTTCTCCACCAATGGGTGGCGGTATGCCAGGAATGATGTAGTATTATTTCGACTCAAAAAAAAGCCTTTAATTTTACATTAAAGGCTTTTTTTTGATTTTTAAATACCAAATAAAATTTTTAAGATGAATTTTATTCAACTCCAAATAAATTCCAATCTCTTGAGTTGTTAATAATTATAGCAAATTCACCATCGCCAACATTTGAAATTAATACTTCATATGAACTTTTACCAAATTTCTTTGCTTTAAATTTTATTAAGTCAAGATCTCCAGATTTACTTCCCGAAAATGTCCCAGAAGTAGTTCCAATATAATATCGTTTATTTTTTTTATCGGTTAACAGCCTTACAATTTTTATAATTGATTTAGGGTTTAATACATTAGTATGAGTTTTTACAATAAATTTAATATTATTATTAGATTTGACTCTAAGACTTGATTTATTTCCATTAACCATATGTTTCATTGTTCTTTTACCAACACCAATAATGAATGTTGATACACTTGAATTTGCTTTGTAATATGCTTTTTGACTTTCAAGTTCAGTTGTTTTTCCATTATCAACATAAACTACTTGACCAACCCATTCAGGTTCTTTAATTTCAGATTGTAAATTATCAGGCTTTTCATTTACAACTTTTTGTTGTTCTTTTTTTTGTTTTTCAAGTTTTTCTGCGGCTATTTCTAATTCATTTTGAGAATAAGAAAAGATAGTAAAAAAAACAATGATTACGATTGATAATTTTTGTTTCATAATTCAATTTTTTTAATAAAGGTTAATTTGTTATATAAATGAAAAATTAGTGATAAAAATTGGTGTATTTTAAAATGTATGCTTTTTAATTAAAGGAAAATCGGAGTGTTTTTTTTAATCGAATTTAGAGATTAATAATTATCCCAAAACTCTCTCTTTTTATTTCGTGCTTTCTCTTGACTAAAATACTTTTCTTTTTCGGTTTCTTCAATTTTAAGTACTTTTAAAAAGGATGGATGTTGTTCAATGGCATATTCTAGTTTTTCAACAATTTGATCTACCGTTTCATTTTCGTAATCTATTTTTAAAGGTTCTTTAATTATAAAAGATTGTAAGACCCCTTTTTTCTTAATTAATAAGCCTTTTTTGTCAAAGGATCTTCTAAAACCATCAATAACAATAGGTATAACAATTGGTTGGTTTTTTTTTATAATATGAGCAGTACCTCTTCTAATTGGGTTAAAAGGCTTGGTTGTACCTTGTGGAAATGTAATTAGCCAACCGTCTTTTAATGCTTTTGAAATATTATCTACATCACTAAATTTTACTTTTCTATTAACGTCTTCGCCTTTTGATCGCCATGTTCTTTCAATAGAAATAGCTCCTGCATATGCCATTATTCGAGGTAATAAACCAGCTCGCATGGTTTCTTTTGCAGCAACAAAATATAAATTTTGAATAGGTTTCCAAAGGTAACCTATATCTTTAATAGTATCTACTCTTCCGCTAAGGGATGCATTAAATACATGAAACATAGCTACAACATCGGCAAAGTAAGTTTGATGATTAGAAACAAATAATACATTTTTTCTAGGTAAATCTCTAATAAATTCAGAACCTTCAATATGTAAAGTGTTAATATATCTAAATCTACGATGAGAAACTATCCCTAAAAGAAATATTAATATTCGTTTTAAAAATAAAGCATTTCCAAAAACATCTTGTTTAAAAATTTTCATTTATAGTTGATTGATTGAGGGTTGCTAAACTACAAAATATTAATAGATTTGGTTCTTGTTTTTAGAAAATATATACTTAATTTCATTTAAAATCATAGCCGTTGCTCCCCAAACTATATGGTTATTTAAAATAAAACATGGCACATTTATATTGTTTTCATAAGAGCTAGATATATTTGTACTAATTAAGTTTTTATCGTTTAATAAATCGGTTAAACGCACTTCTATCAATTCTTTTACCTCATAATTTTTAATGAATTTAGGTGTAGTTTTTAAGACACCAATAAAGGGTGAAACCCAAAAATTACTCGGTGGAATAAATACTTTTTCTAAATTTTTAATAATAGTAATTTTGTTTTTATGTATACCAATTTCTTCTTGTGTTTCTCTTAAAGAGGTGTTTTTCAAAGTAGTATCTTTTACATCTAATTTTCCACCAGGAAAACTTACTTGAGAAGAATGAACACCTTTGTAATTAGCTCTTAAAGTTAGTAAAAAACAAGTTTCGTTTTTATTATTTGGATAAAATAAAGCTAAAACACCTGCTTTTTTTGGGTTTTTAATAGTTGAAAAGTCAAAATTTAAACGTTCTTTAGGAACCATTTCTAAATGGCATTTTAAAGCGTTTTTTGTGCCTTCTAAAAAAAAAGGCTGTTTTATTCTTTCTAAAAAGGTTGAAAAATCCATTTAAAAAATTACTTTTACAATGTTAAAATTTGTAGAATGTCAGTATATAATTAGACACAACAAATCTAAACTAAATTTAGGAAACATTCATAACAATTATTTTGATACACAAGAAGATAATTAATATGAATATAGCCTATTTCGATAAAAAATAATACAAAGGAATATATGAAAATAGGCATTGTTTTATACCCAACTTTTGGAGGTAGTGGCGTAGTGGCAACAGAATTAGGTTTAGCCTTAGCAAAACAGAATCACGAAGTGCATTTTATAACTTATCGTCAGCCCGTGAGATTAGATTTGTTAACTAAAAATGTCCATTTTCATGAGGTTTATGTAGAAGAATACCCTCTTTTTCATTACCAACCTTATGAGTTGGCTCTATCCACTAAATTAGTAGATATTGTTTTACATTATAATTTAGATATTTTACATGTACATTATGCAATACCTCACGCATATGCTGCTTATATGGCTCAAAAAATGTTGGCTGAAAAGGGTAAAAATATACCTTTTGTCACGACACTTCATGGTACCGATATCACTTTAGTTGGCAGTCATCCTTCTTACAAAACAGCTGTGGAATTTAGTATTAATAATTCAGATGCAGTAACCACAGTTTCCGATAGTTTGCGTAATGATACATTACGATTGTTTGCAGTTAAAAAGAAGATTGATGTGATTTATAATTTCATTGATACTAATAAATATCCAGTTGCAAAAGATGCGGATTGTGACAGAACTTCTCTTGCTAATGAAAATGAGCGAATTATAACGCATATTAGTAATTTTAGACCTGTAAAAAGAGTAGAAGATGTCGTAAGAATATTTTATAAAATTCAAAATAAAATACCTAGTAAATTACTTTTGGTTGGCGATGGTCCAGATAGAGAAAAAGTAGATTTACTATGTAAAGAATTAAATATTAAAGAAAAAGTATTATTTCTAGGAAATTCTAACGAAGTAAATAAAATTTTATGTTATTCAGATTTGTTTTTATTACCATCGGAAACCGAAAGTTTTGGTTTAGCTGCTTTAGAAGCAATGGCTGCTAAAACACCTGTAATTTCTTCAAATTCGGGAGGTTTACCTGAAGTTAACCTTAATGGCGTTACAGGTTTTTTAAGCAATGTAGGTAATATTGATGAAATGGCAAGCAATGCAATTCATATTTTAGAAGACTCAAGCACACTTACTAAATTTAAAGAGAATGCTTTAAAGCATAGTGAAGCATTTACTTTAGAGCAAATATTACCTAAATATATGGCAGTTTATAAAAGAGTTTTAAAAAATTAAGATAT
>CAZOQL010000040.1:4509-10273 GCA_964582005.1 uncultured Flavobacteriaceae bacterium
ATAATTTTTCAACATCAGCTTGTTTGGTTTCTTCTAATTTTTTTGTTGTAGTTGGAATTCTTTCAAAACCAGATGAAATTATTTCTAAATCGTGTTTTTCTAAATAATTTTGAATGTTTCCAAATTGCTCAAAAGGGGCATAAATAATAATACCATCTTCATCATTAAAAATTTCTTCGACTTCAAAATCTATTAATTCTAATTCCAATTCTTCTAAATCTAATTTGTCGTTAGATTTAATGGTGAAATTACAAGTTCTATCAAACATAAAAACCACAGAACCCGAAGTGCCAAAAGTACCATCGCATTTATTAAAGGAAGCCCTAACGTTAGCAACAGTTCTGTTGTTATTATCGGTTGCAGTTTCTACTAATAATGCAATTCCATGAGGCGCATATCCTTCAAAAAGCACTTCTTTATAATCTGCTTGGTCTTTATCGGTTGCTTTTTTTATGGCTCTATCTACATTTGCTAAAGGCATATTTGCCGCTTTCGCATTTTGAATAACAGCTCTTAAACGAGAATTTGTTTCAGGGTTTGAACCACCTTCTTTAACAGCCATAACAATATCTTTACCAATACGAGTAAAGGTTTTTGCCATTGCTGACCAACGTTTCATTTTTCTAGCTTTTCGGAATTCAAATGCTCTTCCCATAGATATGTATTTACAAATATTATTTAGAACAAAAGTAATTAATCTAAATTAAAATAACAAAACTACTTAAGTTTAATTTGTACCCTAAATTCGCGTCTTGAAATACAAAACGCTTACAATCAAAAGATTATAAGCGTTTTTGGGTGGAAGATGGGATTCGAACCCACGACCCTCGGTACCACAAACCGATGCTCTAACCAACTGAGCTACAACCACCGTGTTTTATTTTTATTTCTTTGTTTGAAATGGCAAAATTTTGTTTTGCGATTGCAAATTTAAACTAATTCTTAGTTTTAGCAAGTAAATAAATATTTTTTTTAAAATATTTATTTAGAATAATTGATCTAAATTTTTAACAGCAATATACCTTTCGGTAGTAAAGCCTTCGGCATGAGAAACACCGATTATTCGTCCTAAATCTTGTGCTCTATAATTTATAGAGTCTAAAAAATTTTTACTTGTAATTGGAGAAATTGGTTCTTTACTATTGGGATCATAAAATTGAGAACTATATGCTTTTACTGAGGCAATTTTAATATCCATATAGCCGCTTATATCTACAACAAAATCTGGTTTAATACTATTCCATTGTATGTAATGATATACATTTTTTGGTCGCCAAGACTCTTGTTTTTTACCATCAAGATAAGTTTCTATTTTACGAAGACCAGACAAAAAGCAAGCATTACTCACCAACTTACTTCCTTTTGAATGATCAATGTGTCTATCTTCTATTGCGTTACATAAAACAATATCTGGTTGGTATTTACGAATAATTTCAATTACTTTTAATTGATGTTGTTTGTCATTAATAAAAAAACCATCTGCAAAAGCTACATTTTCTCTAATGGTAACTCCCAAGATTTTTGCGGCTTTTTCAGCTTCTTTATCTCTTATAATTGCGGAGCCTCTTGTGCCTAATTCTCCTCTAGTTAAGTCAAGAATTCCAACTTTTTTTCCAAGAGAAATCTCTTTGGCTAAAGTTGCACCACAACCTAATTCTACATCATCTGGATGCGCACCTATTGCTAAAATATCTAATTTCATATATTAAAATTTTTCACTATATTTATATGTTACAAATTTAAAATAATTATATAGTTTATAATTAACTTCTAAGCCATAATGTGTATTTGGATCGTAGTTTATAGTACTTTCATAAATATTAGGATTGTAATTTAATGAATTTAGAACTCTACTATTCCAAATAGAAACATAAAACTGATTCTTGATTTCTAAATAATTTTCGGAATGATATCCCATTGGTTTTGATCTAGTTAGCAGGTAAGTTTCAAAACCATTATCCATAATAATGATTTCGTATTCTAATGCTTCATTTGAAATAGTAACTGGATTGTCTTTTATTTTAGTGGTGTTTTTAGTTGTGCCACAACTAAAACTTACTAGAAGAACCAAAATGAGATATAAATGTTTTTTCATAATATTTATTTTCAGACAATTAAATGAGTAAAAAGCATACCATTTTAAAAGTCAAACTTTAATTGCATATTCATTATTTTTTCTTTTATTTTTTTGTTAACATTAAGGTTAGTTATTGAAATTCCCACGAGGCGTACAGAGTTTTTTATTTTTTCTTGGTATAACAACTCTTTTATAGTTTCTAAAACTAGTGCTTTTTCTTTAATAAAAAAAGGCAAGGTTTTACTTCTTGTTTGTTGCGTAAAGTCACTATATTTTATTTTTAAAGTTATTGTTTTTCCTGCGACTTTAGATTTTTTTAATCGGTATTCAATTTCATCCGCTATTTTTTCTAACTTTTCATATAAATATATTTCAGAAGTAAGGTTTGTAGTAAATGTATGTTCAGCTGCAATAGATTTTCTAATTCTATTAGGTTTGATTTCGTTATTATAAAAACCCCTTACGATATTATAGTAGTGAATTCCTGATTTTTTAAAATGAGTTATTAAAAAATTTTCGGATTGATTTTTTAAATCTAATCCAGTAAAAATACCAAGGTTAAACATTTTCGTTGCGGTTACTTTTCCGATACCATAAAATTTTTCAACAGGTAAATTTTCTAAAAAGTCAATTATTTCTTCTGGTGGAATGGTTTTTTGCCCGTTGGGTTTATTGATGTCAGAAGCTATTTTTGCAACAAATTTATTGGATGATATACCAGCGGAAGCTGTTAAACCTGTTTCGTCTTTAATTCGTTTCCGTATCTCTTTTGCTAAATTTGTAGCTGACAAATTATTTTTATAATTATTTGTAACATCCAAATAAGCTTCGTCAAGAGATAAGGGTTCTACAAGGTCTGTATATTCTAAAAATATTTTTTTTATTTTTTTTGATATTTCACTATATCTATAGTGACGAGGCTTTACAAAAATTAAATTTTTACATTTTTTACGAGCAATAAAGCCACTCATTGCGGATTTAATACCATATTTACGAGCTTCATAACTAGCTGCCGAAATCACGCCTCTTTCTCCGCCACCACCAACGGCAATAGCTTTTCCTATTAAACGGGGATTATCCAATTGTTCCACCGAAGCAAAAAATGCATCCATATCTATATGAATAATCTTACGATGTATAGTAGATTTTTCCATTAGTATAAAAATACAACTTTTATTTCATAAAAAAAGACTGCCTTTTAAGACAGCCTTTTTTTAAATATTTAAAAATAATTATGCTTTTTTAGTTGCACATTTAGTTTTACAAGCTGCTTTTTTAGCTGCACATTTCGTACACTTAGCATCTTTACAGTCTGCACTACATTTAGCATCAGAACATTTGTGATCTCCTTTTACACAACAAGATTTTTTACAATCTGCACCACATTTTTTACCAGTAACGGCATCTTTTACATCACCTGCAACTGTTTTAGCAACATCTGCTGTTTTGTTTGCTGCATCTTTTGTAGCGTCTACTGTTTTCACAACACCATCTTTAACAGCATCTGCTGTTTTTTTAGCTGCATCTTTTGTAGCGTCTACTGTTTTTACAACACCATCTTTTATAGCGTCTGCTCCCTTTTTTGCTTCTTTACAAGAAACGAATACCATGCTTACTAAAGCAATAAGTAAAATACCTTTTAATACTTTCATTTTGTTAATTTTTAGTTAATAGTAGATTTAATTTACAAAAATAATGATATTTATCATAAAAAAGGCTGTTTATTAAATTTTATTTTTTAAAAGTAAATACATTAATCTCTTTGCTACCCGTTACTTTGTATAAAGTACCATCTGCTATACTTTCAATAACTTGTATAATTTCTTTTTTAGAAAGTATACTACTATTGTAAGAAACTTCTCCAATATTATCCTTAAAACTTACAATTGCCACTTTTACACCTTCTTTTTTAGATAATTTAGATTGGATTAATCTTGCGCAACCAATTTCACAAGTCATTCCTTTAATATCTAGTTGTATAATTTCTAACTGCATAGCAATATTTTCACTGTCTAATTCTTTTTGAGATACCTTTTTTTTTGTTTCCGTATTACAGGAAATTAACAGGAATGTAATTAGAGAAAAGTACAAAATAAACTTGGTTATTTTCATAAGGATATACTATTTACGATTAAAATACAAAAGTACTTGTTTTAACTAAAAATAAACGATTTTTGCAGACTTATAATGACTAACAAATGAAATGGCTGTAAAAAATTTAAAATGGATTTTTTTAATTTCACTTTCCATTATTTGGGGAACTTCTTTGTTTGTTATTAAAAAAGCAACCGTTAGCTTTAATAGTTATCAAGTTGGCGCTTTGATAATGGTTTTTTCGGCATTTATATTATTGCCGTTTGGGTTTAAGTCCTTAAAAAAAATTAAAAAGAAGCATATGAGCGCTTTGCTAATTATTGCTTTATTTTCTACATTTATTCCTTCTTTTATGTTTACCATAGCTATTGGAAAGGTTGGTGTTTCTATCACGTCCATTTTAAATTCTCTAACCCCATTAAATACATTATGGTTGGGTTTTTTTATGTTTGGAATTAAATTTTCAAAAAATCAAGTAATAGGTTTACTAATAGGTTTTTTTGGTTTAGTAGTCTATTTTATTACAGGTGATTTTTATAAAGGATCAGGAGAATATATGTATTCTTTATTGGTTATATTTTCTTCTGTAGGTTATGCTTTAAACTCCAATTTAATTATGACTAAGTTAAAAGATCTGAATGCTTTGAGTATTACTACGGCAACTTTTTTAATCACATTAATTCCATCAATAATAGTACTTTTTTATACTGATTTTTTTACCGATTATAATGGCTCTTCCACTCAAATAAATTCGTTAATATTTATTATTTTTAAAGCAGGTATTGGAACTGCATTGGCTATGGTGCTATATAATAAATTGGTACATATTTCATCTGCTGTTTTTGCATCTTCGGTTACTTATTTAATACCTATTGTTGCTTTAATTTGGGGATATTTTGATGGTGAAAAAGTGACTTTTTGGCAATTTTTTGCTGGTTTTTTAATTTTATTTGGTGTTTTCTTTGCACATAAATTAAAACAAAGAAAAGGATGAAGCAATCTACTACAAAATGGGTATATTTAATTGTGCTTTCTTTAGTTTGGGGAAGTTCCTTTATTTTAATGAAACATGCTTTAGTTGGTTTAAAACCAGTTCATGTTGGTGCATTACGAATATTAATTACGGCTATTTTTTTACTGCTTGTTGCATTTAAAAGTGTTTATGGTTTAACTAAAAAGCAATGGTTTTATTTAAGTTTAAATGCGATGTTGGGTACTTTTTTTCCAGCATTTTTATTTGCATTTGCTATTGATAAAATGGATAGCTCTATTGCTGCAATATTAAATTCATTTACGCCGTTTAACACCTTAATTATTGGCGCTTTACTATTTGGATATTCATTTCATAAAAAACAAATTACAGGTATTGTTATTGGTTTAGTTGGTACTATTATGCTTATTTTAAATGGCGAATCTTTTGTTTTAAATAGCCAAAAATTGTTATACCCAAGCTTTATTTTAATTGCCTCAATGGGTTATGCTATAAACGTTAATATTATTAAAAAATATTTACAAGATGTAAAAGCAATTGCCATAACTACAGGAAATTTCATATTATTAATCATACCTTCCATATTAGTTTTGGTGTTTAGT
>CAZOQL010000040.1:10373-18406 GCA_964582005.1 uncultured Flavobacteriaceae bacterium
ACTATAGCTTTAATTTCAGTAACAATTTGAGCGTTTGATTTACCATTTAATTCACACAATTGTATGATTTTTTTAGATTGTAAAGAACAATTTAAATTAGCTACTTTAGCTATCATGATTTTTTTATGATAGGTTTCTAAAGTACTTTCTTTATCACTTAGTAATTCTTCATATAATTTTTCTCCTGGTCGTAAACCAACAATTTTAATATCAATATCTTCGGGATATTTAAACCCAGATAAATGAATCATTTTTTTAGCTACATCAAATATTTTGACGGATTCTCCCATATCAAATACAAATATTTCTCCACCTTTCCCCATAGAACCTGCTTCTAAAACCAATTGACAAGCTTCGGGGATTGTCATAAAATAACGCGTAATATCTTTATGAGTAACCGTTAATGGACCACCATTTTTTAGTTGCTTTTTAAATAGAGGAATTACGGAGCCATTCGACCCTAAAACATTTCCAAAACGAGTGGTAATAAATTTAGTGTTTGATTTTTCTTGTAAACATTTTGCATAGATTTCGGCAATACGTTTTGTTGCACCCATAACATTAGTCGGGTTTACCGCTTTGTCAGTAGAAACCATAATAAATTTGGCTACCTTGTATTTTACAGATAAATCCATTATATTTCTTGTACCCATTACATTTACTCTAACGGCTTCGTAAGGGTTGCTTTCCATTAAAGGCACATGTTTATATGCAGCAGCATGAAAAACACAGTCTATTTTATGTGCTGCAAATAATTCTTCCATTTTTTCTTGGTTTCTTATATCTGCAATGATCGTTGTGAAATTTGTATTTGTAATTTTCAACTCTTGTTGTAAATCATATAATGGCGATTCTGCCTGATCAAGAATTAATAATTGTCTGTAGTTGTATTTTGCAATTTGATGGGTAATTTCACTACCAATAGATCCTGCTGCACCAGTTATTAAAATTGTTTTTTGATTGAACTCTTTTTTAAGAACTGAATTTTCTAAATTTATAGGATTTCTATCTAATAAATCGTCTATTTTTATTTCTTTAATTTGGCTTTCCTCTAAATCTCCATCAATCCACTTTTCAACAGGTGGCACTATTTTAATAAGTACATTTTTGGTTATTAGTTTGTCAGATAATTCTAATAATTTTTTGGAACTAATATTTTGTATGGAAATAATAATTTCTTCAATTTGTTTTTTTTTAAGAAACGCATCACTTATTTCCAAAGCAGAAAACACATTAATGCGATTAAATTTCTTTCCTCGCTTTATAGGATTGTCATCCACAAAACCAACAACATTATAATTGCTGTTTTTATTATTTGCAATTGTTGCATAGGTAATTAAGCCAGAGTCTCCTGCGCCATAAATTAGAATATTTTTTAAATTTCTAGTACTAGAAATTAAAAGATGGTAAATTCGTTTAAAAATAAACCTACTTGCAATTAAAACAATTACATTGAGTAAAAAATGTATAACAAGAATTGAAATAGAATGCGGAATAAATATTTTATTAAGTGGTAAATCAATATTTCGAGTAATATAAACGAAAATTACCATGGTAAGAGATAATAAAAAAGTAGCATTAAAAACACTAATAGCATCGTTAATTCCCGTATGTCTTACAATACCTTTATAAGAACCGATAATTAAAAAACTAATTAAAGTTATTAATAATACAAAAGGAACTTGATGAAATATAAAAGAACTAAAAAGACTTACTTTAAAATTATAATATAATAAATTGGCAAGAAAAAAAGTTTGTAAAACTAAGGAGATATCAATTGCCAAAACAACCCATGAAGAAGTGTATATTTTTGATTTTAATATTTTATTTAGTAAACTCATTGTAAGTATGCTTAGTGTAAAGCTAAACTATTTTTATCAAAATAGATATTAAATAGTTTCTTTTTTGTTTGAATTACTCATTAAATAGGATTTAATAAAGCCATCAATATCACCATTCATTACGGCATCTACATTGCCTGTTTCATGTCCTGTTCTTACATCTTTTACTAATTTATAAGGATGCATTACATAATTGCGAATTTGTGAACCAAAATCAATTTTCATCTTATTTCCTTCAATGACGTCTCGTTTTTCACGTTGTTTTTGCAATTCTATTTCATACAATTGTGATTTTAACATTTGCATGGCTTTCTCTCTGTTTTCGAGTTGCGAACGTGTTTCAGAATTGGTAACCATAATCCCTGATGGTTTGTGTCGTAAAATCGCTTTGGTTTCCACTTTGTTTACATTTTGTCCGCCAGCACCACCAGAGCGAGCAAAATCCCACGTAATATCTGCGGGATTTATGTCAATTTGAATGGTATCATCTACTAAAGGATACACATATACCGAAGCAAATGAAGTGTGCCTTTTAGCATTACTATCAAAAGGGGAAATACGAACCAAGCGATGTACGCCATTTTCTCCTTTTAAATACCCAAAAGCATATTCGCCATCAATTTCTAAAGTTACGGTTTTTATGCCAGCAGAATCTCCTGCTTGGTAATTCAATTCTTTGATTTTATACCCTTGTTTTTCGCTCCACATCAAATACATTCGCATGAGCATTTCTGCCCAATCACAACTTTCTGTTCCACCAGCACCAGCTGTAATTTGTAATACGGCACTTAGATTATCTCCTTCATCAGATAACATATTTTTAAATTCTAAACCTTCTAAAAGGGCTAACGTTTTGTCAAATTGAATATTTACATCATCTTCAGAAGCATCACCTTCTTTATAAAAATCATATAACACTTGAGTATCTTCGGCATCTAATTTTACTTGGTTGTAATCTAAAACCCATTTCTTAGTTGCTCTAAGCGATTTCATTAAAATTTCCGCTTTTTTTGAATCTTTCCAAAAATCGGGATTAGAAGCTTTTTCCTCTTCATTAGAAATTGTAATTAACTTCTTGTCTATTTCAAGGTAAGTTTTTAACTTGCCAACGCGTTCTAAAATATTTTTTATTTGATCGAATGTAACCATTCTACAAAAATAACAAAAGCTAATTATAATAAGATACTTTAATGATAAATTTAATAAGTGATACGGTAACCAAGCCAACAAAAAAAATGCTTCAAGTTATGTTAGATGCAAACGTTGGTGATGATGTGTTTGGTGATGATCCAACGGTGAATGCATTACAACAAAAAGTGGCTACATTGTTTGGCATGGAAGCAGCACTTTTTTTTCCGTCTGGTACTATGGCAAATCAAGTGGCTATTAAATTACATACCAATCCTGGTGAACAATTAATATGCGATAAATGGGCACACGTGTATAATTTTGAAGGCGGCGGAGTTGCATCCAATTCTGGAGTTTCCTGTTTTTTAATAGATGGCAAGCGAGGTATGTTTACGGCAAACCAAATTGAAAATGTAATAAATGACCCCAATAATATCCATATAGCAACAACTACCTTAGTTACTATTGAAAACACAACCAATAAAGGTGGTGGCGCGTGTTGGAATTTATCAGAAATTAAAAAAATAAAGCAAGTTTGTAAAGCGAATAATCTGGTATTTCATTTAGATGGCGCAAGATTATTTAACGCCTTAATAGCAAAAAAACAAACCCCGAAAGAATATGGCGAACAGTTTGATACGATTTCTATTTGTTTGTCTAAAGGCTTGGGTGCGCCAATAGGTTCGTTATTAATAGGTACAAAAACACATATTAAAAAAGCGTTGCGTTTGCGAAAACGTTTTGGTGGCGCAATGCGACAAGTTGGTTATTTAGCTGCCGCTGGAATTTATGCCTTAGATAATCATGTAGATAGATTAATAGAAGATCATAAAAAAGCTAAAATAATAGGAAAGACACTTTCTACATTAAACTTTGTTACGAATGTAGAACCAATTGAAACGAATATTGTTATTTTTACTGTAAATGAATCGATAAATGAACGAGATTTTCTAGATAAACTAAAAGAAAAAGGAATATTAATAAGTAGTATGGGTTCTGGTAAATTGCGAATGGTAACACATCTAAATTTTACGGATGAAATGCTTCGGATTCTTATAGATGTTTTAAAAGAATTGAAATTTTAAAATTGACGTTGTAAGATACATTAACAATACCGACTAAAATTTCAAACAATATATTATGAAATCTATACTATTGAATTTTATTGGAATTACTATTGTTATTTATGGAAGTTTTAGTTTCTTTTTTACAAAAACAAAAAATAATATTAACACAAACCTAGTTAAAAATAAAAAGATGAATACAAAAGAAATTGCAACATTTGGCGGTGGATGTTTTTGGTGTACCGAAGCTGTTTTTGAAGAATTAGAAGGTGTTACAAAAGTAGCATCTGGTTACTCTGGCGGATTTACCGATAACCCAACCTATAAAGAAATTTGTTCAGGAAATACAGGTCATGCCGAAGTAATTCATGTAACTTTTAATCCAGAGAAAATACCATATGCTGCATTGTTAGATGTGTTTTTTGCAACCCATAATCCAACAACATTAAATAGGCAAGGAGCCGATGTTGGCACACAATATCGTTCTGCAATTTTTTATCATAATAAAAAACAAAAAGAAGCAGCCTTACAATTTATTAATGCTTTAGAAAAGGCGCATGTTTTTGAAGATAAAATTGTAACAGAAGTCACTAAATTCGATTTTTTCTATAAAGCATCTGCTGAACACCAAGATTTTTATAAAAACAACCCAACTAATAGCTATTGCAATGCTGTTTTAAACCCTAAATTAATAAAATTTAGAAAACAATTTAAAGCAAAATTGAAGAAATAATTAATTTTATTGAAACTTATTATAAGCTATTTAACTTGTTAAAAAGACAGTTATAAAAACTATCTTTTTTTGGTTAAAACCTTTATTAATCGCATAAATTTGTGCATCATTTAAAATTAATACAATGTCTTTAGATAATACCTACGAAAAAGAACTTTCTTTTCAAGCAGACAGGCGAAGAGCTACCGTTGAGTTTATTAAAAATATTTCTGATTTATGGTACGATAAATCTACCGAATTGGTTTTGTTTAGAAATCAGCTAATTGATAGAAATGTAAGCGAAATATTGAACTTGTTAGAATATGCCGTTGAATTTGTACAAAAGCCTATTTCAATTTTTGATGCTTTAGAAGTTTCTAGGGCAATTTTGACTTTAGATTTACCAGCTTCTAAATTAGATATTGGCAAGTTAGTTTACGAATATCATGTAGAAGATAATAATTTTGCAAATACCTTAGAGTTTGTACAAGAAAAATTAAAAGACGCACATAAATCTAACGGCATTGTACCAAAAGATGTTGTTTTATATGGTTTTGGACGTATTGGAAGGTTATTAGCAAGAGAATTAATGACTAAAACAGGTAAAGGAAAATTAATGCGCTTACGTGCTATTGTAACTCGTGGTGAGATTACATCTATTGTTTTAGAAAAAAGAGCTGCTTTGTTGCGAAACGATTCCGTTCACGGAGATTTTTTGGGAACTGTGCAAACAAATTTTAAACAAAAAGCCTTAATCATTAACGGAACAACAGTTTACATGATAACTGCAAAACAACCCGAAGATATTGATTATACAAGCTACGGAATTAATAATGCTTTAGTAATTGATAATACAGGCGCTTTTAGAGATAAAGAAGCATTAACAAGACATTTGAATTGTATTGGCGTGAGTAAAGTGCTATTAACTGCGCCAGGTAAAGGCATACCAAATATTGTATATGGTGTTAATCATACTAATTATAGTCCAGATGCTGTAGATATCTTTTCAGCAGCATCTTGTACAACCAATGCCATTGCACCAGTTTTAAGTGTTATTGAAGATAGTTTTGGAATTGAAAACGGACATCTAGAAACCATTCATGCATATACTAACGATCAAAATTTAGTAGACAATATGCATAATAAATACCGTAGAGGTAGAGCAGCAGCTTTAAATATGGTTATTACGGAAACTGGCGCAGGTAAAGCAGTTTCAAAAGCATTACCAGCTTTAGAAGGTAAATTAACTTCCAATGCAATTCGAGTTCCTGTACCCAATGGTTCGTTGGCTATTTTAAATTTGCGATTGGTAAATTCGGCTAGCGAAGACGCTATAAATACCATAATGAAAAAATATGCTTTAGAAGGTGATTTGGTAGAGCAGATTAAATATTCTATGAATCACGAATTAGTTTCAAGTGATATTGTAGGCACAACTGCACCATCTATTTTTGATAGTAGAGCAACAATTGCTTCCGCTGACGGAAAAAATGTAGTTCTTTATATTTGGTACGATAACGAATATGGGTATTCTCATCAAGTAATGCGTTTGGCAAAATACATTTCCAAAGTAAGACGCTTTACCTATTATTAAACCATTTTATAAAATCAAAATTTGACAAACGTTAATTCCATAATAGTCGATATAAAAAAAGGCGATATCAAACCCATTTATTTCTTAATGGGCGAAGAAGCTTATTATATTGATAAAATAGCCAGTTTTATAGAAAATAATATCCTAAAGGAAGAAGAACGTGGCTTTAATCAAATGACTATTTATGGTAGAAACGCTTCTATTGATGAGATTATTTCGAATGCCAAACGTTTTCCGATGATGGCAGAAAGACAAGTAATTATAGTCAAAGAGGCGCAAGATTTATCTCGTACTATAGAAAAATTAGTTAGTTATGTAGAAAATCCACAACCAACAACAGTTTTGGTAATTTGTTATAAATACAAAAAATTAGATGCTCGTAAAAAATTAGCGAAAACCATAAAAAAGAAAGGTTTTGTCCTTTTTGAAAGTAAAAAATTATACGAAAATCAAGTAAGCGATTGGATTCGAAAAGTTCTTGCAGGTAAAAAATTCAATATAGAACCTAAAGCAGTTCAAATGCTGGTAGAGTTTTTAGGGACGGATTTAAGTAAAATTGCTAACGAACTAGATAAATTAAGCCTTGTTTTATCTAAAGAAAGTGTAATTTCTCCAGATGATATTGAACGGAATATTGGCATAAGTAAAGACTTTAATAATTTTGAATTGCGGAAAGCTATTAGTAATAAACAAGTAGTTAAAGCCAATCAAATAATTAATTATTTTAAAGAAAATCCAAAAGCAAATCCATTAGTAGTAACCATTTCTTTGTTAAATGATTTATTTACAAAACTACTATTATTACACGGTTTAAAAGATAAATCGCAAACCAATGTAGCTCGTAAATTAAGTGTTTCTCCTTATTTTGTGAAAGAATATTACGATGCATCGCATAATTATCCAATGCGAAAGGTATCACAAATAATCACCTTATTACATGAAGCCGATATGAAAAGTAAAGGCGTTGGCGCAACGATGTTTTCTAAAGACGATATTTTAAAAGAATTATTATTTAAAATTATGCATTGATGAGTAAGTTTTATTAGAACATTACATATCCTGCGTAAAATGCGTATAATCTTTCATAATAATTCGTAAATATTCGATGTTTGTTTTTAGTTCTCTATCGGTTTTGGTAATTTCTTCAATTTTGATGCGTAATTTATTTAAGGTTTTAGCATCTTTTGATTTTAGAGCTGTATGATACATATCTTTAATTATACGCATATCGTTATCCGATAAATTTATTACCGAAGGATACGTTGGTTCGTAATCTTGGTCTAAGTCTTCTAAAATAGTTGCCTTAATATTGTGTAAATTTTTTATACTAATAACCGCAGTGCCAGAAGCCATATCACCTAAACGTTGACTTTTTTCTGAAATAGCAATACTTAATATAGCAATAGCTCCAGTTCCAAAACCGACAAAAATATCGATTAACCGAAACAACCAACGCATAAAATAATCTAAAAAAGATGCTTGAAAACCATCTATTTTTACGACTTTAATTTTGAGTGCTTTTTTACCTAAAGTTTGTCCTTCCATATACATTTCGGAAATTAATGTATAACACATTGCTGGTAAAAAGAGAACCATGATAATAGCATTTTTTGACCAAGCATCTTTAATACCATCAAAGCCTAAAAAACCAATAATATAAAAAACAGTTAAAATATAAGCAATAATCAGTATAA